>JAGOTK010000003.1 GCA_018061825.1 Minisyncoccota bacterium | reverse complement strand
AATCAAAAATTTTAATTGCGACTGACGTTGCTGCTCGTGGACTTGATATACCAAATGTATCTCATGTCATCAATTATGATTTACCTTCTACTTATGAAGATTATATTCATAGAATTGGTAGAACAGGGCGTGCAGGAAAAACAGGAAAAGCATTAACATTTATTGATTAATAAATTAAAAAATAAAAACCTCGTTAAATTTAACGAGGTTTTTGTTTTGTAAAATACTTTGAATTTATTCATGTTGTAATAATTCAAAGTATTTTTTAACAATTTCTACACATTTACGATACAAAACTTCTTTTCTACCCATAAACTCATGGAATACCATGTGTTTAAATCTAAACCTTAAAGAGTTGTAGTCTCCAGAATTTTCATCCCAAATAGAAACTATTTTTTCTGGTATTTTCATTAACTCTTCCCAGGATCTGTCATATCCAGCACAATTAATAATCCACTCATCACTTTTTTGATAATCTAAACCACAGAATTGTAAAAATAATTTATTTCCTTCAAGTGTCTCATTCTTTGTTAAAGGAATTATTTTGTACTCATTTTCAACTTGAACAAAGTTAGCTTGTCTCATTTTAAAGAATTTATTGTTATTTAAATTTGATTACTAAATTTATACTAACAATTCAAATATATTTGTCAAATCTATTAGATCATACTTTTATTTTTAATTATTTTTAAATCTAATATATTTTTTAAAATTTAAAAATTTTTACAAATAAAAAAGCATTTGAATAAATAATAATAATATTATTTATTCAAATGCTTGTCATCATCAAATACAATTTCTCTAATCTCATCTTGAAGAATTATTATTCCTTCTCCATTTTTACAATAATTACTTTTAAAACCAATTGTTTTGGGAAACCATCTTATCAATTCTATATGACCAACTACTATCATAGTATCTGATGTAGATTTGATAATTTCTTCTTCTAACCAATACTCATCAGCCTCCATGTAATAATTTGTAAAAATTTTTTCTTCACAAAGAAAATTTCTGATATTTCTTCCTGTATCTCCTATTTCATTTTTAATGATTTGAGCACTTTCTAGTGATCTTTTAGAATTACAAAAATAAATATCAATAGCCTCTCCAAGATCAAATTGTGTTAGGTATTTTGAGATTCTTTTTATTTCAAAAATACCAATTTTTGACAATGACGGATCTTTAATCTCTCTGGAATCACAATCACCAGCTCGGATCATTATAAGTTGATTTGTCATAACTTTTTGTATACTATAATAAAAAACAGCTTTTGTAAAGCTGTTTTAATTTGTGATACTTTTTTTTTCTCTTTTAAATTCTTTTAATTTTAAAGTCTCTCTTTTATCTGCTTTATTTTTTCTTTTACAGATTCCTATTTCAAGCTTGATCATTCCGTGACTATCATAAATCTTTACCGGTATTAAGGATAACCCTTTTTCATTTTCTGTCGCTAATTTTAATATTTCAGATTTCTTTAAAAGTAATTTTCTTGTACGGTCATTTTTTATTTTTTCTTCTTTACTACTTTGCTGATAAGGGGAAACATTCATACCGACGATAAAAACTTCACCACCACGGATGATAATCTTTCCTCCATCTATTTGAGCTTGTGATGTACGTATTGCTTTTACTTCATTTCCAATAAGCTCGATTCCAGCTTCGAATTTATCTTTAACCTCATAATTTAGATGTAGTTTTTTATTTTCCACTAGAGACATAATTATTATTTCAATTTTAGCATAAATATGATAATATTTCTTTAATACAAAATATGATAAAAATTAAGCTTAAAAAGATAAAAATCCCACAAGGAAAAGGTAATAATAAAAATAAAAAACCAAAAAATATTTTTTGGCAACTATTTAATATTTTTATTTTATTTATACTTTTAGTTTCTATCTACTCAGGTGTCTCAAAATATTTTAGTGACAAGAGTGATAAAAAAGAAATAGACGTATCAATGAATGAGATAGTGAAGAAAATTAATTTAGAAGATTCTTCTACTACAAAAAGTATTTTAGTTACTGGAAGTAAAGTCTCTTTTGAAGATTCTTCTACCACTATACTTGTTGCAAAGAAAGAAAATAATGAAAGCTTTTTAAATGTGCTTCAAAATTACGGAGTATCTACTTCTACTATAAATAATTTAAATATAAAAGTAGAGCATGATTCATCTTTTTCTTTTTGGACAGATTTATTCCCATTACTTTTACCTATTATATTTTTAGGAGTAATGATATGGATGCTATTTCGAGGAGTAAAAGGTGCAAATACTCAAGCTCTTTCTTTTGGTCAGACAAGAGCAAAATTGATCGATCCAAATGATGATAAACAAAAAATCACATTTAAAGATGTAGCTGGAGCAAAAGAAGCAAAGCAAGAATTGGAAGAAGTTGTAGATTTTTTGAAGAGTCCAAAAAAGTTTTTAGATATTGGAGCAAAGATTCCAAAAGGACTTCTTTTGATGGGTGCTCCTGGTACTGGAAAAACTTTACTTGCCAGAGCTGTAGCAGGAGAAGCTGGTGTACCTTTTTATCATTTATCTGGAAGTGAATTTGTAGAAATGTTTGTAGGAGTGGGAGCTTCTCGTGTGAGAGATTTATTTAAAGAAGCAAAAGAAAATAGTCCTGCAATCATTTTTATTGATGAGATAGATGCCGTAGGTAGAGCAAGAGGAGTTGGTCTTGGAGGAGGAAACGATGAAAGAGAGCAAACCCTGAATCAAATACTTGTAGAAATGGATGGCTTTGAGCCAAATGAAAAATTAATTGTAATAGCTGCTACAAATAGGCCAGATGTATTAGACAAAGCATTACTAAGACCAGGAAGATTTGATAGAAGAGTCATGATAGATCTTCCAGATAGAGAGTCAAGAGTAGATATTTTAAATGTACACAAAAAAAATAAACCATTTGCAGAAGATGTGAATTTAAGAATAATAGCAGAGAGGACTCCTGGATTTTCTGGAGCAGATCTTGCTTCTGTGATGAATGAGGCAGCGATACTTGCAGCAAGAGAGGGCAGAAAATCAATTGCTCAATATGATCTTGTAAGAAGTATTGAAAAAGTTATGCTCGGCCCTGAAAGAAAAACTCACTTACTTTCTGATAAAGAAAAAGAAAAGACGGCTTATCACGAAGCAGGACATGCTCTAGTTGCTTCACTTCTTCCAAATGCAGATCCAGTACACAAAATTTCTATTATCTCTCGTGGAAATGGGGGAGGGTTTACTTGGAAGTTGCCACTTGACGATAAGAGACTATTAACTACAAAAGATTTTATAGATGATATTGCTATGGCTTTTGGAGGATATGCAGCAGAAGTAGAAATTTATGGAGATGTATCTACTGGACCTTCAGGGGATCTTCAACAAATCACTAGCATGGCTCGTGATATGGTTATGAAATATGGAATGAGTAAAGTAGTTGGTCCAATGGCTATTGAGAGTGATGAAAAGAAGGTAATTTATGGAAGTCTTTCTGATTCAAAAAATATTATTGGTCATGATTTAGCAGATAGAGTAGATGATGAGATTAAGAAGATATGTGAGCAAGGTTTAGCTACTGCTAAAAATATAATTAAAGAAAAAAGAAATATTCTTGAATATATTACAAAAGAGTTGATGGAAAAAGAAAATATAGAAAGAGAAGAGTTTGAAAAGATTTTAATTCTACACGGCATAGAGCCAAAGAAATAATTCATAAATTATTTATAAAAAGACCAATGTGAAATATATTGGTCTTTTTATTTTAAAAATTTAAAATTTTTATGATTTGACTAATTCTTATTTAAATGTTATTATTTAATTTCATTAACGTTCCTTATTAATTCAAAATTAAAATTATTTTACAATGAAAAGAGTAATCACAAAACAGATCACTTCTTCAGTAGGTCTGTTATCGTTTTATGGAGAAAATGTATTCTCAGTACGATTAAATGATGTACCAAGAGGAGACAATTTAAATAATCTAATTAACAAATTAGATTATTTAAAAGAAATATCCATACCAAATGCATTAGATTGTACTTCAAGTATAATCAGTACTAAGCTAGATTTATTTTTTGTTAGACTGCCTCTTAAAAATGACAGAGGTATTTTAATAAGAGAAATGAAAGATTTGTATAAAATAAATAAATTAAAAGGAGACCCTTTTTCTAGTATACATTTAAGTGTGTTAGATAAAGATAAATCTTTTCTTAAAAGTTATCCTCATTCTTCTGTGTATTCTAGAGATAAAGATTTATTTCACTTAACTTTTAATTTTAGCTTAATTCCTACAATAGAAGGTGCCAACGTTTCTAGTGGTTATGTGAGAGAAACTTCAGGATATTTTCCTTCGGAGCTTTGGTTTACAGGTGTAGGAGAAGATATATTTTAGTTTGTTTTTTGTGTATTTTTTAAGACCCTTTGCAGTTTTGCATAGGGTTTTTCTTTTAAAAAATCTTCAAAAATGTTAGAATTATTTTAATATTAAATTTATGATTATCACTCATTTTAACAAACAGCATTTTAAAATCCAACTTGGAGATTTAGTTTTATCTTTTAACCCAGTATCAAAAGACTCAAAATTGGATACAAATAAATATGGAGCTGATGTTGTCTTTACAACTACTAATATTTCAGATTACAATGGAGGAGAATCAATGTCTTATGGAGAAAAAAAACCTTTTATAGTTTCTGGACCAGGTGAATATGAAGTACAAAACATTTTTATTAAAGGATTTGGTACTTATGTGAATCTTTTACTTGAATCTAAATCAAAAGAAAAAACAAAACTTCAAAACACAAGCTATGTTATGACAGTAGATGGGATGAAGATTTGTTTTCTTGGATGTCTTAAAGAAGATCTTTCTCCAGAGCAAAAAGAGATTATAGATGAAGTTGATATATTATTTGTACCTGTATCTTCAAATGAAGATATGCTTAATGCTTATGATGCAAACAAGCTTGCTACAAAGCTTGGTCCAAAGCTTGTGATACCAATGGATTATGATGATGCTTCACTCAAATTATTTCTAAAAGAATCTGGATCAGATATTTCTAAAATTGAAAAAATAGAAAAGCTTACAATTAAAAGAAAAGATATAGATGAAAAACAAGGGGAGGTGATATTGTTTAAAATATAAATTTTATGGCTAGTTTTATAAAAGACTATTTAGAACATTTAAGGAAAAGTGATAAAAAAACAAAACATAAATCTGCTTTATTTTTATCTTTTATATTTTCTATTGTGACTTTATTAATAATATTTCTTATTTTTAAAGATAGTATATTAGATATTTCTCCAAGCAATAGTCAAAATACAAAAGAAGAGATAGCTTATGCTACAGATACAAAAGATATCAGTAATGAAAATAATAATATAGTTTCTCCACTTACTTCATTGTCAAATTTTTTTAAAGATTCTGGAGAGCAAATTTCAAATATAAAGAATGTTATAACCACAATAGCTTCTTCAAGTAATAAAAATTAAATTTTTTAATTGCGTCAAATTATCAAAAATGATATAATTAAAGCAATAATTAAAAGACTTTATGGCTAAAAAAGACTCTCAAAATATAGATGGAAAAGAAGAAAATAAAATTGAAGAAATAAAAGAATCAATTCATAGAATTATAGATATTGATATTTCAAAAGAGATGAAGCAGAGCTATATCAATTATGCTATGAGTGTTATTACAGATCGTGCACTTCCAGATGCTAGAGATGGATTAAAACCTGTACACAGAAGAATACTTTACTCAATGCATCAAAACGGATTGACATCAAGCGCTAGGTTTAGAAAATCTGCTACTGTAGTTGGAGATGTGCTTGGAAGTTTTCATCCTCATGGAGATGCTTCAGTTTATGATGCAATGGTAAAAATGGCACAAGAATTTTCTTATAGATATCCATTAGTTTGGGGTCAAGGAAACTTTGGATCAATAGATGGTGATGGAGCAGCTGCGTATCGTTATACAGAAGCAAAAATGTCTAAGATTTCTTCTGAAATGCTTCGTGATATAGAAAAAGACACTATCAATATGAAGCCAAATTTTGATGGTACAAAAAAAGAACCGGAAGTTTTTCCTACTGCTGTTCCAAACCTTCTTTTAAATGGAACTCTTGGTATTGCTGTTGGAATGGCTACAAATATTCCTCCTCAAAATTTAACTGAGCTTATAAATGCATCTATACATCTTATTGAAAATAAAGATGCGACTACAGAAGATCTTTGTGAACTTGTGACTGGTCCAGATTTTCCAACAGGTGGAGTGATTTATGGAAAAAGTGACATTATGCACGCATATGCTACAGGTCGTGGTGGAATTGTGACAAGAGGTGAAGCTGATATCGTAGAGCTTAAAAATGGAAGTTATCAAATAATAATAACTTCAATACCATATAGAGTGGTAAAGGCTACTCTTATAGAAAAAATAGCAGATCTTGTACGTGAAAAAAAGATAGAAGGAATAAAAGGATTAAGAGATGAATCTACAAAAGATATTCGTGTTGCTATAGATTTGAAATCAGGTATAGAGCCACAAAAAGTTTTAAATTATTTATATAAACATACTCAATTAGAAGAAACTTTCCATGTAAATTTAGTAGCATTAGTAGACGGAGTTCCTCAGACTTTAAATCTAAAATCTTCACTTGAAGAATTTTTAAAGCATAGGAAAATTGTCGTAAAAAGAAGAACAGAATTTGAACTCAAAAAAGCAGAAGATAGAGAGCATATATTATTAGGTCTTAAAAAAGCACTCGATCATATAGATGAGATTATAAAATTGATCAGAAAATCTAAATCAGTAGAAGAAGCCAATAATGAACTTATAAAGCAATTTAAATTTTCACCAGCTCAAGCTCAAGCTATTCTTGATATGAAACTTCAAAGACTTGCTGGTCTTGAAAGAAAAAAAATAGAAGATGAGCTCAAAGCACTTCAAGATTCAATAAAAGAGCTTCGTGATATTTTGGCAAGTGAAAAGAAAATGTTGCAAATTATAAAAGATGAACTTTTAGAAATAAAAGAAAAATATGGAGATGACAGAAGGACAAAAGTAGTAAAATATAAAGCGAAAGAATTTAATCCAGAAGATTTGATAGCAGAAAAAGAAGCTATGCTTGTATATACTACTGGTGGATATGTGAAGCGTACAGATCCAGATGAATTTAAGACACAAAAAAGAGGTGGTGTAGGTGTAATAGATTTAAATACAAAAGAAGAAGATTTTATCACAATGTCTTTGACTACAAATACACATTCTGATTTATTATTCTTTACTGATAAAGGAAAAGCATATCAAATGAAGATGTACGAAGTCCCAGAAGGAAAAAGAGCTACAAGAGGAAAAAGTATTATGAATTATCTTCAAGTATCTGTAGATGAGAAAGTTACAAGTATTCTTCCTATGCCTAAAGAATTAAAAAATTCTACTTTATCGCTCGCTATGATAACTCGTAACGGTACTATTAAAAAGTCTAGTGCGGAAAACTTTAAAGATGTTCGTAGATCTGGACTTATTTCTATAAAGCTTGATGAAGGAGATGTGTTATTGTCTGCATTATTTGTAGAAAAAGGTGATGATATAATATTAACTTCCGTAGAAGGACAATCTATAAGATTTTCAGAAGATGATGTGAGAGAAATGGGAAGACAAGCAGGAGGTGTGCGTGGAATGAAGCTTGATAAAGGAGATCATATAGTATCTTGTGATGTTATTAAAAAAGATTTAGCAAAAAAAGCAAAGCTTTTAGTCGCTACAGAAAATGGATATGGAAAGATGACAAAGCTAGACGAGTACAAGACTCAAGGAAGAGGCGGTTCTGGTATAAAAACTGTAAGCGTGACACCAAAGACTGGTAAGTTGATAGTTGCAAAAGTCATTGTCGATGAAGAATCTGAAATGTTGGCAATTTCTAAAAATTCTCAAGTTATAAAAACAGAAATAAAAACAATACCAACTTTAGGTAGAGCAACTCAAGGAGTGCGTATCATGAAGCTTCGTGATGGAGATTCAGTAGCAAGTTTAGCGGTATTATAATGGCAATAAAAAAGAACTTTTTAAAAGTTCTTTTTTATTGTGATAAAATAATTATATATAAAAATATTTATGTTTATTTCTCCTTCACAAATTGTAGAAAGTTTAGAACTTAAAAAAGGTGATGTTGTCGCAGATTTTGGATGTGGCTCAGGTACATATGTTTTTATAACATCAAAAATAGTAGGTGATAGAGGAAAAGTTTACGCTGTGGATATTCATAGGGATATTTTAGAAAAAATAAATCGTGAAGCTGAGAAAATGAATATAATAAACATCGATACATTATTAACTAACATAGAAGACAAAATACAAATAGAGAGTTTGTCTTGTGACGTTGTGATACTTTCAAACGTCTTATCAGAAATAAAAGATATAGACAAGACCCTTTTAGAAATAAAAAGAATTTTAAAACCAAATGGCTATGTTCTTGTTATCGACTGGAAAGATTTAGATCATCCAATGTCTAATAAGAGAATTGGAATTGTTCCTGAAGAAAAAATTACAGCAATACTTGCAAAAAATAATTTTAGAATTAAAAAACATTTTCCTGCGGGTAATTTTCATTATGCTTTTATCGTTGAGGAGTATAGATAGATTTTTATGATATAATCATATCATTAAGAGTATAATTTATGGACTTTAGTAAATATTTAAATTTCAAAAGTGTATTATTTGGATTAGGTTTATTTGCTACTGTCATAGCTGTACTTGGATTTTCTGGAAAGATTCCATTCTTTAATTCTTCATCTTCAAATCAAAAGCTAACAGGTACAGTCAAAGTCTGGGGCACTCTTTCACAAGAAGGTATGTCTAATTTTGTAAGTGCTTTTAATAAGGAAGCAAAAACTTATTCAATGCAATATACAGAAGTTCCTTACAATCAATTTAATAATAAATTAACATCAGCTTTAGCAGATGGTGTGGGGCCAGATTTAATAATAGGTCCTGTAGATTTAGCACTCGCAAATATATCAAGACTTTTCCCTATAAATACAACGACCATTCCTGAATCTGTTTACAAAAATTCTTTTATCGATTCTGCAGCAATACTTATATATCCTCCTTACGGATATATAGCCTTACCAGTATCGATAGATCCTTTAGTTCTTTATTATAATAAAGATATTTTATCAAGTAATGGATTTTTATATCCTCCTACTACATGGGGAGATTTATATACTTATGAAAGAAAGATAACAAAAAAAGATGATAGTCAAAATATATCTCTTTCTACAATAGCTTTTGGTACATATGACAATATTCCACATGTCACAGATATTATTTTATCAATGATATTTCAACAAGGTCAGATTCCAGTTGTAAAATCAATAGCAAGAGATTCGGATGGCAACAGTATTTCAAAATATACTATTTTAGTTGACCAAAGTATAACTGATGATGGTAATTCTCCTTTAAATTCAGCTTTAGCTTTTACTAAAGATTTCTCAGATACTCAAAAAGATACTTATAATTGGAATCCTAAATCTGGAGATGCTTTATCTAAATTCATTTCTGGTAATCTTGCTTTTTATATAGGCTACGCTAGTGAATCTTATTATGTTAAATCTGCAAATCAAAAATTATCTTTTGATTATACATATTTACCTCAAGCTGATGGTAGTAAAATATCAGCTACATATGGAAAATTAAATACTATATTCATGCTTCGTACAAGTCCAAATGCAAGTGAGACGAGTTTGGCTTATCAGATCATGATTGCTTTAGCTACAGGTCCATTTAGTCAAAATTTAGTATCTACCACAGGTGCAGTATCAGCATTAAAAGCTAATATTGCTGAAGAGATATCTTCAGGAGGTCAGGATGCTGAAATATTTGGAAACAGTGCATTAATCAGTAAGACCTTTTATGATTTACATAGACAAGATTTAGAATCTTTAATGAGAGAAGCTATAAGAGAAGTATATAATGGTGAAAAAAGTACAGTTGAAGCAAGTAAAGAATTTACAGATAATCTTCAAGCTGTGTACGATGGAGAATAATAAGAAATTTTATGAAAAACATTTTAAATAAAAAAAACCTACAGAAAATTTTAATAGTTTTATTTTTAACTATTTCTTTTTCTACACTCGTGTCTTCTCTAGCTTTAGCGCAAGACAATAATGGAGCTCCTGATATTTCAAATATAAATGCTGACGGAAAAGGGATTGTACCTGAGTGTGCACATTTAGCAGAAGATGGATCTGTGGGAAAAGAGTGTACTATACAAGATATGTTTGGGATGCTTAAGCCTATAAGAGACATATTGATATACGGAGTAATTTTAGTTGTAGTTGGATATACTCTTTATGCTGGTGTAGGTTTAGCATTTTATGGAGATGTTCCAGAATATAGAGAAAAATTAAAAAAGATATTAAAAAATGGCGTGATAGCTATAATAATAATGGTGACAGCTGCTAGTTTAGTATTTGCAGCCTTGGTATCACTTGGATTTAATAAAGACGTTTTAGATATAGTAAAGAAGATATTTTCTTTTAATGATTTTAATTTTATTAATCATGCTTATGCTCAATCTTCGACTCAGTATGTAAATTTATTTCCACAACAAACATTTATATCTGTAATACAAAAGACAATTAAATTTTTAGTTACTTATATTGTAGCTCCTATACTTACTATGGGTGTAATATATTCTGGATTTAGATTTGTAAAAGCAGAAGGTAATCCAGAGGAGTTGGCAAAAGCTAAAAAATTTGCAACATGGATGCTTATTGGAATAGGTGTTTCAATTATGGCACCTTTATTATTAAATATGGTATTTGCTACTATACAGGATGTCATAGGATCAGATTCTTCACCTAAATCGACTGCTACACAAAAGCAAACTGCTACACAAAAGCAAACTGTCACACAAAAGCAAAACAATACTAATGACGTAAAAGATATTCCTTTAGATAAAGAAATAAATAATCCTGAGCCGTCAGATAATGGTAAATATACAGATGATACGAAGCAACAACAAGATAAATCTGACACTAGTAACGAACAGAGAAATTATACAAAAGACGATGTTCTTAGTTTTCGTACTAGTAGCTCTCTAGGTGGAAATCTAGACTATCTTATTATAGAAATAAAACCTAGTTTTAAAGATAAATATGCTTTTAATCCAATGAATTTTACTGGCTCTATAAAGATATCACAAGTTAATGATGGAAAAGAAAAAGAGATGACAAGTTTTAATATATCTCTTGGAGATTTTGAGAATAAAAATCTTTTTTCAATCAATAATTCAGTTTTTAAAATTTCTCCAATCGATATAGAAAAGGCATATGAAGATGACATAAAAGAAGCTGGCGGTATATACAAATTAAAAATTTATACAAAATTATCATTATATTTAAAACCAATAGATAAAAAAAATAATGATATTGTTGCAAATTATACTTTTGATATAGATGGTACAAAGTACTAAATTATATATGATATAATTTTATCAATATAAAATTATGTTCAAAAAATTTCTTACAAAAAATATTTCCGTTTCACTTTTTATTTTTTTTATTAGTATTAGTGGTATTGCTAGAGCTACCTCTACAGCAGCTACAAAGAGTACAGATCATGTCGGTCTTATAGGTGACAATATTTCAGGAGCAGGAAAATTGATACAAAATATAAATACAAATATATTTGGAAATTTAGTGACATTGCTTAGCAGTGTTGCTTTTGCTTTATTTTTATTTGGATTAGTTAGATTTATTTATGATAGATCAAGTGGTGACGAGACTAGATTACAAAAAGATAAAGAAGCTATGATGTGGGGATTGGTCGCTTTGTTTATTTTGATATCTGTCTGGGGAATAATAAAAATGTTTCAAGGATTCCTAGGAATAGGGGACTCTGGTGATATAAATCTTCCAAAGATTTGTGCTGCTGGAAGTTGTGATAGCAAATCTGATCCAGCTTCAAATGCAAATAAAGGAGGTATAAAAGATCAAGTTTTTAAAGATCCAAAAGATACTACTAAAAAGTTAGACGTTGTAAGTAATATTGATAGCTCATATGATATAGAAAAGATTCGTGCTTGGCAAAATAATTTAAAAGAAGACATGGGTTCACCAAATGGTACAAATGAGATTGCTCAGCTTCAGTTATTTTTAAAAGATCACGGCTATGCTAATTATTTAGGAAATACTGGTCCAAATAAAGATGGTGTAGATGGTATATATGGTCCAAAAACCACTTTAGCGGTGAAAGCTTTTCAAAAAGCAAATGCTTTAGCTCAAGATGGTATCGTAGGATATGGTACGAAAGCAGTGATATTATATAGACATATGGGAGCAAAGCCAGACAGGGATCTTTATAGTGTAGATTTCTGGCCTGCTCTGATGACGAATGGAAAATCTACAGATGCAAATTCTGACGGCTCTGTATCAGACTTGCAAAGCTTTTTACGTGATCAAGGGTATGATTTAGGTACCTCAGGTACTCATGGAATAGACGGTATATATGGAGGAAAAACAACTCAAGCACTTTTAAATTTTCAAGCAAAATTTTTCTTAAAAGAAGATAACCTCGTGGGTCCTTCTACAAAAGCAGTTATTATGTTTGTAGAAAATCGTAATAAATAAAAATTTATGAAAAAAAATAATTTAAAAAATTTCTTAAAAATATTATCATCAGTCTTTACTTTGATTTTTATAAATATAAACTTCTCTTTTGCTGCTTCAGGAGCAGATAACGGACTTCAAGGGTCTTTAAATTTTAAAGAGGCTGCAAATAATATTACAACTAATATACTATCTTCTGCTACGACTCTTTTAATGACAGCTTCTTTTGTAGTATTTTTTTATGGTATCGTCAGATTTATTTATGATAGATCAAGTGGTGATGACACTAGACTTCAAAAAGATAAAGAAGCTATGATGTGGGGATTAATTGCATTATTTGTAATGGTATCAACATGGGGAATAATAAAATTAGCGCAAGACTTTTTAGGAATGAAAGATGATAATAATATCCAAATTCAGTCTGTAGCATTTACTACGCCAGCAGGTATAAAAGAAAAAGTAACAGAAAGTGAAGATAACTCTAAAAAATTAGTAAAAGATTTCGCATCTAATAAATACAGTCCTTGTACTGGTAAAAATTCTAAGGATGTTTGTGGAGATGAATTGGTGTGTCAAGGTACAAACGGTAAAGCTAAAGATACGGAAAAAGGTATTTGCGTGACTACAGATGAATTAGATAAAATGAAATTAGAAAAAAATTCTACTGGAAATATAGTTGATAATCCTTTTGCAAATCAGACAAATTATCCTGTAATAAATATAGGGGCTAAATCAGATTTAAAAGCAGGTGCTTCTAGAGATGGGAATGCTTTTACACTATTAGTAGGTCTTTTAAAAAAGAAAAATTGTGTCACTGCTTATCTTGGTAGAGATATATACAAATTAGGTGATACTTTTGGTACAACTTATGAAAATATAGATGCTATTTTTGTAAAATCATTTCAAAAAACAAATGGATTACCAAATGATGGTATTGTTGACAAGGATACATGGGAAGCTCTTTCTGTAAGTACAGGACAAAAGACTTCAATTACAGGAATTAAAGTAAAAGATTGTCAGTAAAAAATGAAACATAACTAAATAAAACCCTTATAAAATAAGGGTTTTATTTTATTTTTATCATAAATTCTATTATTTCGCTTGACAAATATTTTTATTTGGTATATAGTATACACAGATATTTAGTTCTTTGTTATTGAGGCGAATGCCTAGTACATAGAATTTTTTTATAATTCTTTTAATCTATTAAATTTATTTTATGTCAGACGAAAAAAAATCAGCCTCTATTCCAGGTGGTGTTGTAGCAATAGTGATCATGCTCATTATGTTTGTACCATCTATATGGGATGCTATGGCTTCAATATTTGGAGCACTTGGGTCTGTGATTGGTTCTATAGCTAATGCTTTAAACCTTCAGTCACAGAAAAGTCCTGGTTTAGTAATCATTCTTTTGATAGTAGCAATTGTTTACTTTAAAAAGAAAAAGAAAGACTAAACCTAGTCGTTAATTTATACATTTATTTTTAATATATATCTCTGTCGTAATTTACACAGACGATATCAATATTGATATAATATGTGTCGATTAACGGCTATTTTTTTTATTTTTTTTATTTAATAAAAGCGTTGCATTATTGCAACGCTTTTTTCTTTATTTTGTTATTTGTGTATAAGAATCTTGTCTTATTTTTTTTAATGATATAATTAAGGCATGATTATTTTAGTCAAAATAGTCTTTACATTATTTTATAAATCAATAAATTCATTATGAAAAAATATATAGGAGTTATTTCAGGAGTAATTTTTGCATTATCTATAGGTATTGCATCTGCACAGATTATAGGTGGAGGTGTCCAAGTCACTTGTGTTAGATATAATACTGATGGAAGTTGTGCACAGACAGGTACATCTGTAAATGTCCAAGCAGCAGGAGGGGTTGGAGTGAATGTGCAGACTGGAGGTGTTAGACCAGTAGTAAGTGGAGTCCCAGCAAACGGAGTCCCAGCAAATGGGACCCCAGCAGGAAATGCTTCTTATCAACAAGGTAAAGTAGTAAGACAATCAGGTAATACTGCAGATCTTTCATTTATTACAAATCTTCTAGCACAATTGGGAGGGATAATCTCTCTTTTACCTCCAATTCTTCTCGGAGTAGCTGTGGTATTATTCTTTTGGTTTCTTATTAGATATTTTATTGTTGACGCAGATAAAGAAGAAGGAAGAGAAAAGGCTGTAAAAGGTATGGGTTATTCATTGGCTGCGATATTTGTAATGGTCACTCTTTGGGGAATTATTGCATTCTTTGGAGACGCTATCGGTATAAATCCAACTGCACAAGTAAATGCGCCAAAATTGCCTAGATAATTTTTTGATAATGTAGAGATTATATAGACTACAAAAACATTTAGATTTTTCTAAATGTTTTTGTTTTTTTATTATCGTGATATAATTTTTTATAATTAAATTTATGATAGAAAGCTTTGATACAATAGGTGTTCGTTTAGTAGATCAGTTTGTAAATCCTGCTATTTTTCTTTTATCTTCTTTATCTTTTGTGTGGTTTTTATATGGAGTTGTCAATTTTATGATAGCAAGAGTAAATGGCGAAGATGAAGGTATTAAAAAAGGTAAAAACCATATGCTTTGGGGTCTTATTGGTTTAGTGATAATATTTTCTGCTGGATCGATTTATAAATTTGTTACAGAATTTTTTGATTCCAATATTTAATTTTTATGAAAGAAATAAAAAATGATTTGATGCAAGAGATAGTTTCTTTTTTAAAGAGTAGAGGATTTGTATTTCCTTCTAGTGAGATTTATGGAGGAATGAATGGTGTGTATGATTATGGACATTATGGATTTTTACTAATGCAAAATATAAAATCTGCTTGGATGAAAAGTATGATTCAAGAAAGAGAAGATATTTTTTCTCTTGATTCTGGTATTTTTATGCACCCAACAACATGGAAAGCAAGCGGACACATAGATACATTTAATGATCCACAAGTAGATTGTAAAAATTGTAAAGCAAGATTTCGTGCAGATCATATACTTGAAGAATTTAATATAAATGCTGATAAAGCATCACTTGAATTTATAAATTCTGAGCTTGATAAATTAAGGGATGAAAAAAAGTTGATTTGCTCTAATTGTGGTAAGGCAGAATTGACACAAGCAAAAGTGTTTTCACTTATGGTGAAGAGTAATTTAGGATCTCCTACAGATGCTTTATCAGAAGAAAATGTTGTCTATTTAAGACCTGAGACTTGTGGAGGTATATATTTAGAGTACAAAAATACTTTAGATTCTTTACATCCAAAAATACCTTTTGGTATAGCTCAGATTGGTAAAGCTTTTAGAAATGAGATTGTCACAAAGCAATTTGTGTTTAGGACTCGTGAGTTTGAGCAAATGGAAATGCAATATTTTTTTAATCCAAAAGCATTTGATGGAAATGCTACAGAAAATTATTTTAATGAATGGAAAGAATACAGATTGAGTTTTTATTTAGAATATGGAATTAAAAAAGAAAATATAAAATGGTATAAGCATGAAAAACTTGCTCATTATGCGAGTGACGCATATGATATAGAATATAAATATAATATGCTCGGTGGAGAATTTAAAGAGCTAGAAGGAATACATGCCAGAGGTGATTGGGATCTTTCTCAACATTCAAAATTTTCAGGAAAAGATTTATCTTATTTTGATGAAGCTACTAAAGAAAGATTTGTCCCACATATTGTAGAAACTTCTGTAGGAGTTGCTCGCATGATGCTTGCGTTTATTGATAATGCGTACACAAAAGAAGAAGTGAAAGAAGGAGAAGAAAGAATAGTATTAAAATTAGACAAAAGACTTTCTCCTGTAAAATTTGCGATATTGCCTTTGATGAAAAAAGAAGAATTAAGTATTCCAGCAAAAAATATATGGAAAGATCTTTCTAAAAAATACTTTTGTGAATTTGATATGTCTGGATCAATTGGAAAAAGATACAGAAGACAAGATGAAATAGGTACTCCATATTGTCTAACTTTTGATTATGATAGCCTTAATGATGAGTCTGTCACAGTGCGTGACAGAGATACTATGCAGCAAGAAAGAGTGAAGATATCTGATCTTAAAAAGTATCTGGAAGAAAAATTGGAATTCTAAAAAATATAAAATTTGCAATTATTTCTAAAATATAGTATATTTTGCTCATCATTTAAAAGAAATTTATGTCTCAAGATTTATTAATCAAGCTTACTAACAAAGAAACAGGTGAAGCTTATTACACAAGAAAAAACAAAAAACAAGTAACAAGAAAGCTGGCTTTCAAGAAATTTTCTAAAAAACTTAGAAAGCATGTTGAATTTAAAGAATCTAAAAAGTAATTTATAAAAATATGTTATCACTTAATTTCGAAAACAGAACAATAGGAGAAGAAAAAGAAGGAATGCTTAAAGGTGTATTTTATGGTCTTAAAGAAAAATCTCATCCAATATTCGTAGAAGCTATAGCTTTTAGTAAGATTTATAAAGAAGCAGGTGAGTCATCAGTTATAGAGCTTATAGGAGACAAAAAAATACAAGCAATGATTCAAGATGTTGCATATAATCCAGTTAAAAATACTCCTATTCATGTAGATTTTTATATTGTAGAAAAAGGAGCAAAGATTGATACTAGTGTTAATCTTGAATTTGTTGGAATCTCTGAAGCTGTAAAGAGTCTAGGCGGTACTTTAGTAAAAGTATTACACGAAATAGAAATAGAAGGAGATGCTACAAATTTACCTCACAATATACCTGTAGATATATCTTCATTAGACACTTTAGATTCTATTATTAAAACTAAAGATTTAAAGCTTCCAGTAGGCGTGACTCTTTATCGTATGGATGGTGAAGAAGTGGTAGCTTCAATATCAGTAGCAAAAGAAGAAGACTTATCAGCTCCAGTAGAAGGTGATATCTCAACTATCGAAGTACAAGAAAAAGGAAAGAAAGAAGAAGATACTAACACTACAGAATAATAAAAAATAGATAAAAAACATGAGATAAAATCTCATGTTTTTTTATTTTCTTAACTTTTATTATTTAAAGCTTTTTTTATGATAAAATATACTTATATGAAAAGCAAGACTCAATTTGCGAGACATTTTTTGTTGTCTTCTTTTATTTTTTTGATTCTAATACTCCCAATAACTTTTAATGTTAAGGATTCTTTGGCTCAAAATATAGATGAGACAAGAGCAAGACTTCAAAATGAATTAAATCTTTTAGAGGCTCAAATAGCTGAGCAACAAAAAGTGATATCTACAACTCAAGCTCAATCGGCATCTTTATCTCGTGATATTTCTATTTTACAAGCTAAAATAAATGAAAGACAGCTACAAATAAAAAAGATAGATAATAATATTACAGTATTAAGTAGTCAGATTCTTGATAAAAATATAGAACTTGGTAATCTGAGTGATACCATGGAAAGTCAAAGAGATGCTTTAAGCGGCTCTCTTCGTAATATGAACATATTTGATGGTTCAAATAATTTTGTGACTTTTATTTTAACCGATAAATCTTTATCTCAATTTTTTGAAGATATAAATAAAATAGGAGATTTACAAAATGCTATTAATAATAATGTTTCTAAAATAAAAAATACCACAGATAAAGTAAATCAAGTAAAATCAGATCTTGAGAATAACAAAGACTCTCAACTTGCTCTTAAAAATCAACAAAAGGTAGAACAGGATCAGATATCTGTATCAAAAAGTCAAAAGAATACTCTTTTAAAAGAAACAAAAGGACAAGAGGTTTTGTATAAGAAACAACTTTCAGATAAGCAGGCTGAGGCAACAAAAATTAAAGCAGCACTTTTTAAATTTGCTGGAGGAAGTACGGCAGCAATATCTTTTGGTGATGCTTTAAATTATGCTAAAGCTGCACAAGTTAAGACTGGAGTTTCTGCTGCCTTTGTATTGGCTATTTTAACCCAAGAATCATCTCTCGGAGCAAATGTTGGTAAATGCTATCTGTCTGATACTTCCACAGGAGCTGGATACAATATTAGCTCAGGAAAAAAATTTCCAAATGTGATGAAAGCAAGTAGGGATATTCCTGTGTTTTTGAAGATAACTGCTAGTTTAGGAATGGATCCATTAAAGACAGTGGTATCTTGCCCTATACCTTCAGCTGGTGGCTATGGTGGTGCTATGGGACCAGCGCAATTTATCCCATCTACATGGAAAGAAGTAGCTTCAGAGATTGATATATATAATCCATGGAATGCTCATGATGCTATATTTGCATCATCAAGATATTTGGCTGATTTAGGAGCTGCCACTTCTTATCTTTCTCAGATTAAGGCAGCTTGTAGATATTATGGTACAGGAGGAAGTAATTGTTCTTATGGAAAATCTGTAATGTCCAAAGTACCAGGAATTCAGTCAAATATAGATTATTTGACTCAGTATAGTAAATAATTTAGTATTTAGGATACTCTTGCTAATTCTAAGGAAATTTGATAAGATATAGAAACTTTTAAACAATTATTATGACAAGTATACAAAACAAGATAGACATTGAAAATACAAATATAGAAGACATGGCTAAAGCTGGAGTAGCTTATGGTTATTCAAAGACTCGCAGACATCCATCAACAAAATCTTTTATACACAATACAAGTAATGGTGTAGATATTATAGATTTAAATAAGACTAAAGAACAAATTAAAGAAGCTATTACTTTTCTAAAAAGTGTAAAAGAACAAGGAAAGAAAATTATTTTTATTGGTGAAAAACCAGAAATAGTTCAAATTGTAAAAGAAATGGCTCTTTCTATCGGAGAATACTATATTGTAAATAGATTTATTGGTGGATCAATTACTAATTTTCCTCAGATTAAGAAACGTATTGAGAAACATCAAGCTATGATTACAGAAAAAGATAGTGGTGAGTGGTCAAAATTTACAAAAAAAGAGCAACTTTTAATGCAAAGAGAAATCGATAAACTTGAAAAAAATTTTGGTGGTCTTTCAGGTATGAATAATTTACCAGGTGCTATTGTAGTAGTAGATTCAAAACATGAAGAAATTCCAGTAAAAGAAGCTGCAATAGCTCATATACCTGTGGTCTCTTTATCAAATACTGATTGTAATATTTCAACAATAGAATATCCTATCATTTGTAATGATTCATCTCGTTCTGGAGTTGGAATGATTTTAAATATTATAAAAGCTGGTCTAGAAGAATAAATATTTATAATTATAAGTTATAATATATTTATAATAAAAAAATATGTCTATTGAATTAATTAAAGAGTTAAGAGAAACTACAGGTCTTTCTTTCGGTGAGATTAAAAAAGCCTTAGATGAATCAAACGGTGATAAAGAAAAAGCTATGACTATTCTTGCTGAAAAAGCAAAAGAAGTAGCTGCTAAAAAATCTGAAAGAGAGCTTGGAGCGGGAGTGGTAGGATTTTATGTATATGGTGGAGGAATGTCAGCTGCAATGGTTGAATTATCTTGTGAGACAGATTTTGTAGCAAAGAATGAAGAATTTAAAGCTCTTGCAAATGAGATAGCTTTTCATGTTGTGGCGATGGATCCTTCATCTATAAATAATGAAGATGAAGCGGGAGAAGAGACTTCACTTTTAAAGCAAGCATTTATTAAAGATCCTTCACAAACTATTGAACAAAAGATCGAAGCGGCAGTTCAAAAATTCGGAGAAAATACAAAAGTAAAAAGATTTGTTAGATATTCAATCTAATATATTTTATTTTTATGTTTGTTTATATTTTTTTTGGTTTAGCTTTTATATTTTTTTTCCTTTCATTTTTACTTGTAAAAATGAGAATGATTTATTTAGTAAAGAATCCGGAAAAATATGATCATGATTATGACGGTCATAAAATATTTTTAATTTTTATTTTTAGAAAATTAAAATACATTTCTATAATATTTTCTATATATGTAAATCTTTATTATCAAAAGATCTTGCACTATAGAGTTCAAATTTTGGCATGGTTAACATCTTTATCTGAGAGAGTATATATGAACAGTAGAGATAAATTTGTAAAAGAGGTAATCAGAGATAAAAAAACAGTTCCTCATTTCTGGTCTCATTTAAAGAAGTATAAAAAAGAAATTGACGAAGAAAATCAAAATAGAATAGATGATGACTCTATAAATACTATTAACAAATAGTCTATAAAAAGAAAGGTTTTTTATATAAAATCTTAAAATTTAAAGATTTTGTAAAAAAAAATCTTTGTGATATATTATACAGATAAAAATGTTTGCCGCTTTAGCTCAGTTGGTAGAGCAACGGTTTTGTAAACCGTAGGTCTTCAGTTCGAATCTGAAAAGCGGCTCCAATAAATAAAAACTCCGATTAATTTCGGAGTTTTTATTTTTACTAAATTTAAATAATTTTTATTAAATTAATTATCTATTTAATATATTATTTATTATTCGCTTTGGTACTCGAAGCTATTTTTGCTTCTTCTTCCAGTCTTTCTTTTTCGTATTTAGCTAGCTCTGGCAAAGCTTTTAAAATATCTTCTTCAGATTGAAAGCCTGTATAAAGCTTGTCATTTATATATATAGCAGGGAGCTTTTTGTCATCAACTTTAAAGATCTTTTTTAAAGTATCTAGGGCTGATAAATCAAGATTGTAATCAAAAGAATATACACGAAGCTCTGGATATTTATTGCGAAGCTCACTAAGTACAGCAGACTCTTTTACGCAATTGGCACAATTTTCAGAAGTTGTATAAAAGTAAAATATTGGTATCACAGGCATGTTGCATTTTTCTTTTATTTTTTGCATCAAGAGGTAATCTTTTATTTCAAGTAGACTGTAATATTTTTTTAAATCAGATACTTGATCTCTCTGCTTTATATTTTGTTCACTGTAAGTAATTTTCTCTGCAAGATTATTTAAAGCGTCAGATAGAGTAGAAGCAGAAACATCTTTACAAGACATGCCTTGCAAGAGTTGAAATTGAGTCTCAGAAGAAGAGATATCAAGTGATATCTTATCTTGAACGTCTTTTATGTCATTAAGCTTATAATCATTTATAAAAGATGAGAGCCATATAGCTGTCAAAAATAAAGTCAAAGTAATGAAAAATACTATTATATATCTTAAAATATCCTTTTTTTGCATAAGTTTTTAAATGTTAATTTTGAATTATTATAGCAGAATATTTTTAAAAAACTAGTTATCTACTATCAATCTCTTTTGTCCAACTAGTCTCATAATTTCTTATAGAGTTTATCACAGCTTTTAAAAGCCAAAATGGAGCTATGGCACCATAAACTATAAAGAACCATACAATGTTGAGATTGAATTTTGTTTTACCATGAAGAATCCTGTGACCCATAAATAATGAAAAGAATAGAGAGCTGTAGACTATTAAAGATATAAAAAGAATAGCGGAAGTATTTATAAAGAAAGGATCTATTTTTATAGTGGAAGTTTTTATACTAAAGCCTACAGCAGACACTATGAGTGATTTTTGTTTTATGTAGTTGTATAAATTGTATCCTGTAAAAATAAATAAAAATAATACAGATAATACAGATATGAATCCAGCAGGTAATGTTATAAATCCAATATTTCCGTATTTTTTCTTAAATAGTAGATGTTTGTAATCTAAAGCATTACGTATAAATCCATAGATCCAGCGTGTGCGTTGCTTGTATAAAGCTTTCACAGTCTTTGGGGTATTTGTATATACATAAGCATCTGGAGCATGATCTATACGCATGTTGTGCTGATGCATACGAAGGGCTATCTCTTGATCTTCTGTTAGATGTGCATGCTTGTATGGGCCAATTTTTTCAAATACTTCTTTTCTAAAAATAGAAAATGGTCCAGGAGTCACATGTATAGCATCAATAAATCCATACATTTTTTTTACATAAATCTGAAGTTCATAATCTATCTTTTGTGCTTTTTGTACTATGTTTGTCTCATTATGTGAGACTATAGTAGGAGCTATAGCCATTATGGTTGGATCTTTAAAATGATAGATTATTCTATTTAAAGCTTCTTCATTAACTTCAGAATCAGAATCAAGACATCCCAAAAATGGAGTGGTTGTATTTTTAAGTCCAAGATTTTGAGCGGTATACTTTCCTCCATTTTCTTTTGTGAATATTTTTATTTGAGGATGGTCTTTATACTCTTGCATTATTTCCCAAGTATTATCTGTACTACCATCATCAACTAATATCAAAAATAATTTATTTTTTGGATAATTAAGTTTTAGAAGAGATGCGACAGTTTTCTTTACATTTAATCCTTCATTGTATGCTGGGACGGTGATTGTCACTCCTGGATAGTCTTCATCATTTTCAAAAAGCTTTAAAGGTTCTTTGTGTATTTTTATCTCTTTATATTTTTCAAGAAAAACAACTAAAAAATATATCTGTACATATAATGACAAGAAGCTAAAACAATAGAAAAGATATTCAAATATTATTTGCATAAATAAGTCTTGGGCCTTATTCTTTAGGCTTTTATTTTATACATTCTAGCACTTTTTTTGATTTATTAAAAATAAGGCTTTATGATATAATTTTTTTACTATAAAGCATATGAAAGAAGCTCACGCTCATCCAATCACAATTTTATCAACCAAGATTTCTAAGATTTTTACAGAAATGGGTTTTGATATTGCTGATGGTCCAGAGCTAGAGAGAGAATGGTACAACTTTGACGCTCTCAATGTGCCTAAAGATCACTCAAGTCGTGATATGCAAGATACTTTCTTTTTAAAATTAAAAGAAGATGAAAAAAATGGAAAAGCAGTATTGCGTACTCATACTTCAAGCGTACAGATAAGATACATGCAAAATTTTGTAAAAGAAGTAGAAGTTGGGAATAAAAATTTCCCACTTGCAATATGTGTCCCAGGAAAAGTTTTTAGAAATGAAGCGACAGATGCGACTCATGAGGCGCAATTTCACCAAGTAGAAGGATTACTTGTCGGAGAAAATATTTCTCTTGGAAATTTAAAAGGAGTACTTGAAAAATTTTTTTCAGAATTTTTTGAAAAAGAAATTGATGTAGTATTTCGCTCTTCATTTTTTCCATTTGTAGAGCCTGGTCTTGAAGTGGCTATGAGATGCTTCAAATGTGATGGAGCTGGATGCAATATTTGTAAAAAGACAGGATATATAGAAATTATGGGAGCAGGAATGGTCCATCCAAAAGTCCTTGAAAATTGCGGTATAGATTCTAAAAAATATTCTGGCTTTGCTTTTGGTGGGGGTATAGATAGACTTGCAATGCTAAAATATGGCCTAGACGATATTAGATTTTTATATAATGGAGATTTAAGAGTAGTAAATCAATTTTAATTTAAAATCATTTTATGAAATATTTACACAGTTGGATACAAGAATATGTAGAAGAGAAAATTCCAAAAGGGGAGGATTTTGTTAAAGTTATTTCTACTAATGCTTTTGAAGTAGAAGAATATTTTGAAATAGAAAATAAAACAGCAGAAAAAGAAGAAGATAAAAAAGCAGAAAAGACTGATTGGATTTATGATTTAAATGTTCTTCCAAATAGAGCGCACGATGCACTATCACATTATTATATGGCCAAAGAAGTCGCTACACTTTTTGGTTTTAAAATGAAAGAAAGAAACTTAGGAGAGAAAAATTTAGAAAATAATTTTTCTGTTATAAAATCTGATTCTGATTTTGTAAAAATTGCTGCAGAAGCAAATACTGGTAAATCTTGTACAAGATTTATGGGGTGCAAAGTAAATAATATATTAGTAAAAGATAGTCCAGAATTTATAAAATACAGACTAGAAAGTATTGGGCAAAAAAGTATAAATAACATTGTAGACATCACAAACTATGTGCAATTTAGCTTTAATAAACCAATGCATGCATATGATGCTGATTTAATTTCAGAATTTCTTGAAGCAAGATTTGCGAAAGAGGGTGAAGTGATGACAACACTTGATAATAAAGAATTAAGTCTTGATGAAAAAACTTTAGTGATAGCAGACGCTAAAAATGTACTCGGTCTTGCTGGAATAAAAGGTGGAAAGCATTCTGGGATTTCTTCTACTACAAAAAATATTATTGTAGAAAGTGCAAATTTTAATCCTGTCTTAATTAGAAAGACTTCACAAAAATATAATCTTAAAACAGACGCAAGTAAAAGATTTGAAAATGAGCTAGCTGACGAACTTGTAGAAATCGGAATGGTAGAAACTTTAAAATTAATAAAAGAATATGCGAGTGATGAAAATACAAATATAGAAATAGGCGAGATTGTAGACAATTTTCCAAAAGAAAAATTAAGTAAATGGAAATACAAAGTATCTGTATCTTTAAAAGAAATAAATAAAATATTAGGAACAGAATTAAAGCAAAAAGAAGTACAAAATATTTTTGATAGATTTGGATTTTCATATAAATATATTTCTACAAAAGAAAACATTGAAAGCGTGATTAGAGATGTCGTAGGTAAAAAATATAAAAATCCAAGCTCTATGAGAGAAGATGCTCCAGATGCATTTTCTTGCTCATCTCTAGTGTCATATTTGTATGAAGGAGTATATTTACCCTCTATTTCTATAGATAAATATTTATATACAAAAGATCTAGGAAAAGAAATAAAAGATAAAGAAGATTTAAGATTTGGAGATTTTATTTTTATAAATACTGGAGAGATAAAAACAACAGGGATTTATTTTGAAGGAAAAGATTATCATAAAGGAGAAAAAGTAGAAAAAGGAATAGATCATCTTGCTATGTATATAGGGGGCGATAATATTTTACATTCATCTAGTAAATTAGAAAAAGGAACAGAGGTAGAATCTTTGGATAAATTTTTAGAAAAAGGAAAGTTTGTAGGATATGGTCGAGTTCTTGAGAGTATTGATGAAGAAAGATTTATAATCACAATACCAGAGGAAAGACTTGATCTAAGAATAAAAGAAGATTTGATAGAGGAAATAGCAAGAGTATACGGATTAAACAATATCAAAAGTGAAATTCCAAATCTAAATAGATCTGGAAAGCTTTCTAAAAGAATGTATTTTACAAATGTAGTAAAAACTATTTTATTTAAAGCTGGATTTAGTGAAGTATATACATATTCTCTACGAAATAAAGGAGATATAGAAATAATCAAATCTGTTGCTCAAGATAAAAACTTTTTAAGAAATAAATTATCTGTTGGAATAGAAGATGCTGTGCAGAAAAATATTTTTAACATACCACTTCTCAATTTGAGTGAGATAAAAATTTTTGAATTTGGAAATTGTTTTTCTACTGACGAAAATGGAAAAGAAAAAGAATGGCTAAGTCTTGCTATTGCGATAGATGACGGAAAGAAAAATAAAAATTATACTGAAATTAAAAATAAGATATTAGAAGAAATAAAAATAGCTTTAAAAATAAAAGATATTAATATTTTAGAATCTAAAAATGAAAAACAAAAAGAAAATAAATTTGAAATTAATTTTGATGAAATTATAAAAGACCTTGAAGAAGAATACGAATTTGTAAATTTAGAAGAAATAGATTTAAGTGAAGATGTAAAATATAAATCATTTTCACTTATGCCATTTATAGTGCGTGATATAGCTTTTTGGACGGGAGAAGAAGTAAACGAAGAAGAATTGGAAAGAATAATTAGAGAAAATATTTCTGATTTATGTATCTCAGTAAATCTTTTTGATAAATTTGAAAAAGAAATAGAAAATATAAAAAAGAAATCTTTTGGATTTAGATTGATTTATCAAGATAAAGAAAAAACTTTGACTGACGAAGAAGTAAATCTTGAAGCAGAAAAAGTATATAACGCTTTAAAGAATAAAGGATTTGAAATTAGATAAATTTGAAAATAAAAAAGAAGTTGATATTTATCAACTTCTTTTACTCTACTGTGAGTAATTATTTGCTAGTCTTTACTACACAATTTAGCTTGAAAATTACAAGGCACGCAAGATGTCATCCCATACATTTGGAATAACGTTCTCAGATTTCCCCAAAAAACACATTTTGAGCATTCTTGTATTTTTATCCCAGCTTCCTTGTAGAAGTGAAATCCTTCTAATGTCATACCTCTTGTTTCTAGTAATGATAATTCTTGCTTACTAAAAAGGCTGAGAATATTTTTATCTTGTGATAAATCGTGTAGCTCTTTTTGACCTCTCATGATTAAAGAATTTAATGGTTATTTAATTTAATAGGTTACTGATACATATTTTAACTCTTAAATACTTATTTGTCAAATGAAATTTATTTAAAAAAATGCTATAATATACATATAAAATATAGTGTTTTTAAAAATGAAATAAACTTAAAATTCTTATTAACAATTTAAAAAAGAAAATATTTTTTTGAATCTCGCTCAGCTGAAGCAAAGGATTTTCAAAATTATTTTCTTTTAATTTTTTAAACTCATGGCAAAAGAAACAAAAAAGGGAAATTATGGTGCAGACTCAATTCAGGTCCTTGAAGGACTTGAGCCAGTTCGTAAGCGTCCTGGAATGTATATTGGTTCAACTGGTCCTGATGGACTTCATCATTTGATATGGGAAATTTTCGACAACTCTCGTGACGAAGCTATGAACGGCTATGCAAGTAAGATTGAAGTTGCACTTTTACCTGATAATCATATTCGTGTAATTGATAATGGTCGTGGAATTCCGACTGGCATTCATCCAAAGACAAAAGTGTCTGCTCTTGAGACAATCATGACAACTCTTCACGCTGGAGGAAAATTTAGTGGTGAAGGATATGCTGTATCTGGAGGACTTCATGGAGTAGGAGCTTCAGTGGTAAATGCTCTCTCAATTTATACGAGAGTAGAAGTCCATCTTGAAGGAAAAATTTTTGTACAAGAATATTCAAAAGGAATTGCAAAAGCAAAAGTAAAAGAAATAGGTAAAACAAAATTTAACGGTACAATAGTAACTTTTAAGCCAGATATAGAAATTTTTAAAGAGGGTATAGAATATGAATTATCTCGTGTAGTATCTCATCTTCGTCAACAAGCATATCTTGTAAAAGGTCTAGAGATTAACATATTGGATCTACGAAGTAGATATGAAGAATTTGATAATGAAAAATCTTCTTCGACTTTTTTAAAAAATTTTGAAGAATCTACTTATATAAAAGATTTAGATGGTAGTGTAGTTTCTGGATATAAAAGCTTTACTTTCTTTTTTGAAGGAGGACTTAAAAGTTTAGTGTCTCATTATAATTTTAATAGTAAACCGGTACATAAAAATATTTTTTATGTAGAAAAGAAAATAGAAGATCAAAGTGAGCATGTAGGAGTAGAGATTGCTCTTCAATATGTAGATGATCTTTCTACAAAGATAGTAGCCTTTGCAAATAATATTCCAAACTCTGAAGGAGGTACACATGTGTCTGGATTTAAGACAGCACTTACTCGTCTTATAAATTCATATGCTCGTAAAAATAATATCTTAAAAGAAAAAGATGAAAATCTAACAGGGGATGATGTGCTCGAAGGGTTGACTGCTGTAGTATCTGTAAAGCTACATGAGATACAATTTGAAGGACAAACAAAAGCAAAACTAGGAAGTATGGAAGCTCAATCAGCAGTGTCTTCTGTATTCTCTGAAGCATTTACAAATTTTCTTGAAGAGCATCCAGAAGATGCAAAAGAAATTATCAGTAAAGGATTACTTGCTCTTCGTGCTAGAAAAGCTGCTAAAGCTGCCAAAGATTCTGTACTTCGTAAAGGAGCATTGGAAGGGATGACTCTTCCTGGAAAGCTTGCAGATTGTCAAAGCAATAATGCTGAAGATTCAGAATTGTTTATTGTAGAGGGAGATTCTGCTGGAGGTTCTGCAAAGATGGGACGCGATAGAAAGACTCAGGCTATACTCCCATTAAGAGGAAAGATATTAAATGTGGAAAGAGCAAGACTCGATAAAATGCTAGGATCTGAACAAGTAAAAAATCTCGTCCTTGCTATGGGTGCTGCAATAGGTGACACTTTTGATATTAAAAAGATGCGTTATCATAAAGTGATAATAGCAACAGATGCCGATGTAGACGGAGAGCATATTCGTACATTGCTTCTTACATTTTTCTTTAGGTATTATAAAGAGGTGATAGATAGTGGATTTATTTATATTGCTCAACCTCCACTCTATAAGATCACAGAAGGAAAGAAAGCAAATTATGCCTATTCTGATGCTGAAAAATTTGCACTCATTGGAGATGTTAATCTTGAAGAAGTTGAAGAAAGTGATGAATCTATAGAAATAGAAGAAAATGAAGAATTGAGTGCTGATCTTAAAGATGCTGGATTTGTAGATAATAATGAAAAGAAAGATAAGAAAAGTAAAAATAAAAAAGAAGACGAATCTTTAAAAAAGAAGACAAAAATTAGAATCCAAAGATACAAAGGTCTAGGAGAAATGAATCCAGAAGAATTATGGGAAACTACAATGGATCCAAAAAATAGAATCTTAAAGCAGGTATCTGCTCGTGATGCAGAAGGAGCAAGTAGAGTATTTGATATGCTTATGGGTCAAGAAGTTGGTCCAAGAAAAACTTTTATTCAAACATACGCCAAAGATGCAGATATTGATTATTAGGAAATTAAATAATATAAAACTCGTGATTATCTCACGAGTTTTATATTATTTAATTCTATATTTTTTATTTTTTCTCCTCCACCTCCTTTTCTAATTTCTCAATTAATTCTTCTAAACTCAAATTAAACTTTTCTCCAGATCTACTTTCAAGAGTGATTTTATTTTCTTCTTTTTCTTTATCACCAATCACAATCCAGTATGGATATTTCATTTCTTTTGCATATCGAACCTTTTTTCCAAGTCCATCTTTACTATCTTCGAGCTCTACTCTATATTTTTTTGATTTTAATTTTGAGTAAATTTCTTTTGCATAATCTCCATGTGCTTCAAGATTTATTGGAATGATTGATAATTGAGTAGGGCTCATCCAAAGAGGAAAATTGCCAGTTGTATGCTCTATATATACTGATAAAAATCTCTCAAGACTTCCAGCTACAGCACAGTGGATCATGACAGGCATTTCTCTTGTGCCAGTCTCAGATACATATTCAAGACCAAGATTAGTCGGCTGAACAAAATCTACTTGTATTGTACCTACTTGATGCTCTCTTCCTATTGCGTCTTTTGCTAAGAAATCTATTTTTGGTCCATAAAATGCAGCTTCTCCTTCACCATCAATAAAATTTTCAGAAGCTCTTTTTGTTAAAAGGTTTTTAATTGCATTTTCAGCTTTATTCCAAAATTCAATATTACCTTTATATTTTGGATCATCATTTCTTCTGCTAAATCTAGGAGTTAGACTTTCAAATCCAAAACTTTTATAGAAATTTTCTATTAAATTCCAGACATTATTCATTTCTTCTTCTAATTGATTTTCTCTACAGAAAATATGTGCGTCATCTTGAGTGATAGAAAGCACACGAGAAAGTCCATTTAATTCTCCAGATTGTTCATCACGATACACCATGGTAGTTTCTGAATATCTTATTGGTAATTCTTTATAGCTTCTTAGCTCAGATGCATATATCTGTGCATGATGAGGACAATTCATAGGCTTCATACAAAGTGTATGTCCATCACGAGTATCTATCTTAAACAAATCTTCTTGATACTTTTCCCAATGTCCTGATTTTATATATAAATCCTTTTTTGTTAGATGAGGGATTGCTACAGCTCCATATCCATATTCATTACGAAGTTCTTGTACAAAATTATCAACCTGCTTTCTTAAAAATGTACCTCTTGGAGTCCAAAGAGGAAGGCCAGGGCCAACAAGATCTGAAAATATAAAAAGTCCAAGCTCTTTACCCAATATTCTGTGATCTCTCTTTTTTGCTTCTTCTATTTTTGCTTGATAATTTATCAATTCTTCTTTTGTTTCAAAAGCAAGACCATATACACGAGTTAGCATTTTATTTTTTTCATTTCCTCTCCAATATGCTCCAGCTATATGAGTGATTTTAAAGCTGTCAGCATCAATCTCTTTTAATTCTTCAGCATGTCCACCACGACAAAGATCAGTAAAAGTTTTTCCATTATTAAAATTTATTGTGTATAGAGTTATCTTTTCTCCTCTTTCTGATATTTCATTTATCAGCTCAGTCTTGTATTCATTATCAGTAAAAAATTCTAAAGCTTCTTCTTTAGATACTTCTTTATGAGAAAAGTTGCCACCAATATTTATTTTTGATTTCATTTCATTTGTGATGTCTTCAAAATCTTTTTCTGTATTTGGTTTTTCTTCATTTAGAAAATCTATATCATAGTAAAATCCATTGTCTATTGCTGGACCAAGAGTTAATTTTATATCAGGATGCTTTTCAATTAGCACGCTAGCTAAAACATGTGCAAGTGTATGTCTTTTATCTGAGAGTGTTTTTTGTAAATTTTCTTGATTCATAAATTTAATAGTATTTAATGTTGTTATTTGATTATATCAAAAATGTAAATAAAAAGAAAAAGCACCTTTCCGCAAAGGTGCTTTTAAAGACTTTTATGTTCTCTGTATTTTATTATTCTTTAGAATTGATTACAATATTTCTTTTTTTATTTTTTACAAGAACAGCAATAAAAATCATAACAACAGGGGCTAAAATAAGTGGTAAATAATGTAAATCTTTTGGAAAGCCAAAGATTACAATTGTAATCGCTTCTACTATAACTGTAAAACCAAAAATTATTTCTATAACAATGTTTGGATCTAAAGTGTTTTGATTTTTTATATTTTGTTTATGTTTTAAGAAAAAATTTTTACTAAAAAATATAGACCAAAATAATATAATGGTAGAAACTAAAATACAAATACTGAAAGGCCAGTTTATTTCCCATACACCAGGATCAAAAGATAATGTTTTTTCATACCACCATCCATCAAGTGATGAAGTTTTAGATCTTAAATAAATATTTTCTGAAACTGATTCTCTTTTTAAAAAATAAAAATTTTTAAATTCTATTTTTTCTTTTCTGTAGATGCTACTTTCATTTTTTTTACCAATTAATATTTCCCAAGCTTCACTTTCATTTAGATTACTTGGACGATTATCTAATGCTTGTTTAACATGTTGTGCCCAAGCCATTTCTGTATCATCTTGTCCTTTTGCGGAAAAGGGAAAAGGTGAAAAAATAAAGCCTAAAATAAGGCTGAAAAACAATAACTTCTTCATTGTATAAATTTTATTTGTTTAAGAACGATTTGTTTACTTTTTTATACTAACATCTATTTATTGATATGTCAAAAATAAAAAACACCCGTTATTTTTCGGGTGCTTCTTTGTAAAATCTTGCCATGCTTATTGTACCATTAGTGAAATAAATCACTAGTATAGCAAATGTTAAATTTGCAAAAATAAATAAATCATCTAAGTCGTTTTCAGTATTCTTTATATGAAAAAGAATAAGAAAAACAAAACCGAGTAGATTTATAATTGCAAAAATAAAATATACAGGTAATACATATCTATTCTTTATTAGATTGACAGTATAGATTTTCCTGTATAAATAATAATGAATAGAAGATATTGCCAGTAAGATAATAAAGAATGCAAGTTCTGATTTAGTAATGTTGCTATTTTTTACAGCAATAGATGAAAGTGTAACAAAAAAAACTAAAAACAAATTTCTCATTTTTATAAAATTTAAAGGTTAAAAAGAACTGATTTAATATATATAGTATATATCAAAATAAGTAATTTGTCAATGTTAAGTATTTTGGTTTTTTATTTTTAAAAATGTTAAAATATAGATATAAAATATAAATATATGTCAACAGGATTAATCTTTTTAATATTGGTGTTAACTTTAGTACTTTACGTAGTGATGTCTTATAACGGTCTTATTATCAGAAGAAACAGAGTATCAAATGCTTGGGCGGATATTGATGTTCAACTTAAAAGAAGATATGATTTAATTCCAAATCTTATAAATACCGTAAAAGGTGCTGCAAATTTTGAAAGCTCTACACTTGAAAAGGTGATAGAAGCTAGAAATTCAGCAATGAGTGCGCAAGCATCTGGAGATAAAGATGCTATTTCAAAAACTGAAAATGCTCTTTCTGGGACTTTAAAATCTCTTTTTGCTTTATCAGAAAATTATCCAGATCTCAAAGCTACAAGTAATTTTAATAATCTTCAAAATGAATTGACAGATACAGAAGACAAGATACAGTCAGCAAGAAGATTTTATAATAATAGTGCTACAGATTTAAACACAGGAATTGAGACATTTCCAAGAAATATTTTAGCAAAAATGTTTAATTTTAAACTTGCAGAAATGTTTAAGCTTGATGAGAGTGAGTCAGCAGCCAAAAATCCTGTAGAAGTAAAATTTTAATAAATTATTATTAATAAAATAAATAAACTTATGAAAAAGTGGAATAAATTTTATGGATCAATAGGAAACACAATGCTTTTATTAGTATTGATTGCTCTAATGATAATAGTAATCATTTACATGAAGCAAAATCCAGAGGTTTATTTTCCAGAAAATTAAGATAATAAGATTTTAAAAATAAAAATATTTTTAAAATATAAAATTATGGCAATATCACTTTATACACAGCAATCAAAAAATATTTGGAAGACATGGCTTTATATGTCTTTCTTTGTCTTTCTTTTTGCAGGAATTGGATTTGCTCTTGCTTTTTATTATCAAGATGTAAATATTTTTTATTTTGCCATATTTTTTTCTTTACTTATAAATCTTTTTTCTTTTTGGTATTCAGACAAGATAGCTTTACATATGGCTGGGGCAAGAGAGATTAAAAAAAATGATTATCCAGAATTTTGGAATGTTGCAGAAAATCTTTCAATCACAGCTGGACTCCCAATGCCAAAGATTTATGTAGTAAATGATCCAATTCCAAATGCTTTTGCTACAGGGAGAGATAAAAATAATGCAGCCATAGCTGCAACTACTGGACTACTTTCTACACTTAATAAAGCAGAGCTTGAAGGAGTCGTAGCGCATGAATTGAGTCATATAGGAAATAGAGACATATTGATTTCAACTATTGTTATAATTATGGTTTCTGCAATTTCATTTTTATCTCAAATGTTTTTTAGATCAAGATTATTGGGTGGAAGTAGGGATAAAGATAATAATGGAGGAGGGTTTATGTTGATACTATCAATAGTAGCGATAATACTTGCCCCAATTGCTGCAACTATTATTCAACTTGCTATATCCAGAAAAAGAGAATTTTTAGCAGATGCTTCAGGAGCATTGCTTACAAGATATCCAGAAGGATTAGCTTCTGCTCTTATAAAGATTTCTAAGTTTAATCAACCTCTCACAAATGCAAATAATGCCACAGCGCATATGTATATTGTAAATCCAATGGGGTTTAGTGCTGAAGATGCAAAATTAAATGACGAAGAAAAAGTGTCTTGGTTTAGTAAAATATTCATGACTCATCCACCAGTAAATGAGAGAGTGAAAGCCTTGTTGGGAGAGAAATAGATTATACAAAAGTATTATAAAAACCTTGAGATAAGTCTCAAGGTTTTTATAATATGAAATTGTTTTTAATTGATCAGATTAAAAGAATAACGAATAAATTGTAAATATTCCAGTTATTGTCATAAATAAAATTATTAGCCAACCAAGTAATTTTGTAATAATATTATTTTTATATTCTCCCATTATTTTTTCACTACTACTTATTTTTACAATAAAAATTAATATTATTGGAGCTACTAGACCATTTAAAACAGCAGAATAGATTAAAGCTTTTACTGGATTTATATTTATAAAATTAATAGCAATACCAATAATTATAGAAAATATAATCACAGAATAAAAAGCATGAGCAGAGTTATATTTTCTATATAAACCTTCTTTCCATCCAAAGCTCTCAGATATCGCATAAGCTGTAGATCCTGCAAGAATAGGTATAGCAAGTAAGCCAGTACCCACTATTCCAATAGTAAATAATATTGTAGAAAAATTACCAACTAAAGGAGTTAGAGCTTTTGCCGCGTCACTTGCGGTAGTTATATTATTGACTCCATGAATAAATAATGTATTAGCACATACAGCGATAATAAAAAACATCACAAGATTTGATATAAACATTCCACTCCAAACATCTTTTCTCATTTTTTTAATCTCGTCTTTATTTGTTATCATTCTTTCTCTGAGATTTTTTTTACCTTCTGCTATCTCTTCTTCTATCTCTTCAGAAGTTTGCCAAAAAAATAAATAAGGAGAAATGGTTGTACCAAGTATGGCTGTTATAAGTATTATTTCATCTTTATTGAAAGATATATGTGGAACAATAGTATTAAAGATTAGATTTCCCCAATCCATATGTATTATTAGTCCAGTGAGAATATAAGCAAAAAGAGAAACAACAAACCATTTTAAATATTTAACATATTTTTTATAAGGTATTATAATTTCTAAAGCTAAAATCAAAAGACCAATAGAAACTACTAAAAAATTAAAATCTAGATTTGGATAAATAAGCTCTATGGATTTTGCCATAGCTCCTATATCTGCTCCTATATTAAAAGTATTTGCTATGAGTAATAATATTGTAGATATGTATAGAATTTTTTTAGAAAAATTTTTTTTAATATTTGAAGCCAGCCCTCTACCTGTCACAAGGGCTATACGAGCACACATTTCTTGGACTGTCGCTACAAGTGGAAGTGTCCAAGCTGACATCCATATCAATTTTGATCCATACTGAGCACCAGCTTGAGAATAAGTGGCGATACCTGAAGGATCGTCATCTGCAGCGCCAGTTATAACACCAGGTCCAATACTATTAAAATATTTTCTTGTTTTTGTGATTAAGGTTTCTCTTTCAATTTCTATATGTTCTTCATCTTCTTCTATCAGGATATATTTATCTTTCATACTAATTTTTATTTATATATTTAAATCTAAGAAATTCTTTTATTGATTATATTTATTTTCTCTTTATAAATCTATCTAGACCATTCCATCCAGATACTTTACTTGCTTTAATCAATAAGAGTTGTAGCACAAGTAAAAATGGATTTATACTAACTGTCCCAGCTAAAAGATAATTTATATTCATAAATGCTCCAATTTTTGCAGCTTTTTTTGTACAAAGTCCAAGTATAAGTGCTATTCCTATTATTATTTCTCCAAAGACTACTAAGTATGACAACACTGGAGCGATAGGAATAAATACATGATTAATAAGATATGCGTACCAACCCATCACATCTGGATGAGCTCCTTCTGTCTTTGTAAGTGCTCCATTTAAAAATCCTTTTACCGCAATTCCAGCATTATTTCCAAGCCAAGCATGAGAGATTAATTTTTCATAACCTGCATAAAACCATTGCCATCCTACATAAAGACGAACAGCTAACCAAAGTAATGCTGATCTTTTATCTTCAATAAAAAAACTTTTTACACTTTCATAATAATTTTTCATATATTTTTTATTTTATAATAGGTATATTATAACTTGAAAATAGATTTCGTTTTTTTGACAGTCACTTGACAATTTTGGAATATATTTTTGGATCAGAAATCCTTTTAGAAAAATTGCAGACTATGTGGGTTAAATACTCACGATTTGAGATCTTACAAGGATATTATGGTATATTTTTTTTGTTCTTCTTGATGTAAGTGGGTCGAGGGCAGTAAGATGATTAAGTGTTAGAAAAAATAAACTGAAAATGGTATAATGATATTATTAATAAATAAAATTATGAAAAAAATATTTAATACTATACTTAAGTTGATATTTAGCTTGATAATTCTGATGCCAGTATTGGGTGTGATAGGCATCTTTCCAGCACCAACGTCAGATTTGTACAACACACCACAAGCATTTGCTTTTATTGAGATACTGAATGCAAGTGGATACATAATGTACATGATGGCTATCGTTAGCCTTGCCACACTCTTTTGTTTGTGGACAAAGAGAGTTGCACTTGGCGCAATACTTATATTGCCTGTGACTTTAAACATTGTCGGCTTCCACGCATTTCTTGATGGTGGATTGTTTACTGGCGGAGCTGTTATGGGTAATCTTTTATTACTTATCAACCTATACTTTCTTTATAAGCACAGAAATGAATATAGTAGCTTACTAAGTACAAATTAATAATAATTAATAAAAAACGTGCTAGCACGACTTGGCGGTGTGTATTGGACGAAATACATTCGAACTTCGTCCAATTCCGATTTTCAATTTTGGCGGAGGATGGGGGATTCGAACCCCCGAACCAGTTGCCCAGTTACCACCTTTCCAAGGTGGCGCAATAAACCGCTATGCGAATCCTCCTTATTTTTATCATTTTTTTATGTAAAATAATTATAAACTTTTTCACTTTTAAAATCAAAAAAAATTTGCTATTATATGTGGATAGTATTTGCTTCCATAGCTCAGTTGGTTAGAGCACACGGCTTATATCCGTGGGGTCCTTGGTTCAAGTCCAAGTGGAAGCACAAAATGAATTTTTAATGAATATTTAAAAATCCTTGATTTATTACTTTTATTTTTCCTTATATTGTGTAGTATTTTTTAGTGATATAATTGATTTATTAATAAATTTTAATTATATATATTATGGAAGGATTAAATAAAAAAAATACAGATCAAATTGAGAAAACTGGAGAACAGATCAAAGAACAAAGAAACACAGAATTTAAAAACGAAAGAGAAAATAAAGAAAACTTATTAAATAAAATTAATGAAAAATTAAACTCTTCTCCTATTATTTTTTCTGATCCTATGGGAAGCACTTCAGAGATAAAAAGTATAGAAAATATTAGTATTTCACCAGCTGGTGATGGTGGAGATATTTCTATTTCTTTTAAAAATGATTTCTTTTCTGTAAATAAAGATGGAGCAGTAAATACTCATATATTTAGAGAGATAAAAGACAAAGATTCATTTCATAATTTTTTAGATATTATGCAAAGATTGATAAATGATTCTGGTTATTCAGAAATTGAAAAAACTAAAATGTCTAATGGTGTAATTGTAAAATTAAAAGAGCTTTCAAAAGGATTGGAATTATAATTTAATGCGCTACTGCGTATCCGAATATATTCATTATGATTACACAAGAATTAAAAGATTTTATTAAAAAAGAATCAGAAGCAGGATTGTCTAAAGAAGATATTACAAAAAAACTTTTAGATACAGGTTGGAAACAAGAGGATATTGATAATGTTTTTCTTTTTGATAAAGAAAAAATAAATAGTAAAGAATACCGCGAAAAATTAGGAATAGGTACAAAATTATTTTTATGTATTCTTACTACAGTAGATTTTATTTTTACTTTTTATTATGCATTTATTATAAGGAATGCAGTCTATGGTATGAGTAATTTAGTGTTTACTATTTATATAGCAGTTCCTTTATTTTTTATTAATTTAATATTTGTAATATACCTTTTTTCCAAAAGGTATTATTTATCAATTTTATTATTAATTCTTATATTATTTGGTCCTTTAGTTTTGTTTCCACTATCCCCAACCACATCATTTACTAAATATAGAGAAGCAAGAACTCGTGTTGAAACTATACAAAATACATCTCGTAACTTAAAACAGCAAGCAATTTTAAGTTCAGTTGTTGAAGATTTTAAAAAACCACATAAAGTTTTATTTATTGCAGTCGATGCCACAACGACTTCTTATATGTTTAGACTATATTATTTAGTTTTGGATAATGGTTATATTGTATATTTATCAAATAATCCAATCGAGTTAAATTATTTATCACAAGATAATTTTATAACTTGGGCTAATAAGAATTTAGTTAATAAAGAAGCAAATTTTTCATTACCTAATTTTAATATAGAAAAAGATTTTAAATTGTCTGGTCTGGATATTTTAAAATGTGATGATATAAATTATCAAGATTATCAAGATTTCATTAATAAAGATATAATAAGAATACAGGAGATAAGAACTAGATATAATATAGATAAAAATAAAAGTAATTTATGTACAGCGTTTCCTGTCAATATTAATTTTAATGAAGAATCTTTATATGATAAGTTTAAATAATTATTTCCTTTATTTTTAGTTATTTATAATTTAATGCGCTATTGCATATCCAAATATATTTTCTTTTTTAGCTCCTGCTTTTACTAATGTGTTTCTCGCTTCATAAAATGTTGATCCTGTAGTGGTGATGTCATCAAAAAGAATAATTGTCTTATTTTCTAAAAATTCTTCAAGAGATTTTTTGCTATTTATAAATAATAGTGAAGATATAGGTTCTCTTACTATAAAAGCATTTTTTATTAAATCTTCTCTCTCTGTAGAAGAATGTGTCTCAGCAAATTTTATAGTGTGTTTATTTTTTATCAATAAGTCTATATAGATATTATTTTCTAAGTCTAGCTTTAAATTATTTTTTATTTCTTTTGTAGTATCTTTTATTAATATTTCAGTTTGATTGTAATCTCTTTCTATAAGTCTTTTTTTTGAAATAGGTATAGGTATTATTATTAGATCTTTTTTGTCGCAAATTAAAAGTTTTTCTTTTATAAATTCATAAAAATCTAAATACAATATAAGACTTAAATACTTGGTGGCAGATTTTACATAATGATATTTTATAGAAAATAAAACATCTTTAAAATTCTTGTTTTTATAATTTAAAAAACTATGAACCCATTCTATACCTTTTAAGTTAGAGTTTTTTGTTTTATCTTTTTTTATATCTTCTCTGCAATTTTCACAGATCATTTCTCCAAATTCTGAACAACAAATACAGCTTTCTGGAAAAAAAATATCTAATAGTATTTTTTTTACTCTATTTATATGAACAGTGATTTTTTTCATGATATAATTTAATCATTATAATACTTTTTATTATGTTTAATTTTGGAAACAATTCAGATAAAGAAATAGTACAAGTCTCTGCAGGGCTTGATATTGGTACTTATTCAATAAAAGTTTTACAAGTAAAAAAAGATCTCAATCAACTCTATCTTGAGACTTATGGTGAACTTGAAATGGCTGCTTACAATTCATTGCCTCCTGGATCTGTCACAAATATAGGTGAAGAAAAAACAGTAACAGCAATAAGAGATTTATTTTTAGCAAGTAAAATAACAGCGACAAAAATTGTATTTTCTATTTCCATGCAAGATTGTTTTTTGTCTTCTATTAGCATACCAAAAGTTTCAGATAAAGAATTAGCTACACTTATACCAATTGAAGCTAGAAAATATTTGCCAGTACAAGTATCTGAAGTAAAATTGAGCTATTGGAGAACAGATATAGGAGATAAAAATCTAGGTAAAGAAGATACTGTGATCATAGTTGCTGTAAAAAATGAAATATTTCAAAAATATTCAAATTTATCTCAAAAACTAGGTTTTAAAGATTTCACTTTTGAAATAGAAAGCCTTTCTGGAGCTAGGACCATTTTAAGACAAATTAAAGAAGATATACCAATGATACATGTAGATATAGGAGGAAGATTATCTTTTGTGACATTTATACATAACAGAATGGTTAAAGCTTCAAATATTATTCAAAAAGGATCTTTTGACAACACTTCTCAAATATCTAAAATATTAGGAGTAAGTATAGACGTAGCAGAAGAAGCCAAAAGAATATTTGGATATCTTGGAGATAATTCTTCTCCACATCTTGCAGAAATAATGACTTTGGCAAGTTATCCACTTTTTGATGATATAAAACACCTTTTACTTCAACACGAAAGAAAGTATAATGTAAACATAGAAAAAGTGGTTTTAAGTGGTGGAGGAGGATTGCAAAAAGGTGTCAAAAAATTACTTTCTGAATTTTTAGATAAAGAAGTTATTTTGGTAGATGCGTTTGCAGATTTTGTTTTACCTTCAAATATGAGAGAAGCTTTATCGAGTGAAGATGGAAAATACACAATAGCTGCGGGTTTAGCAATGAAAAATCTTTCTAATTAAAATATATGTTTAATGCTAGTCAAATTAACAATACAAATATCCCATCAGGTACAGCTACTGGTGGTTTTAATGCCGCTGGAGCTGGAGTGTATAATGAATTCGCCACACCTACTATAGATGATGGAAATACAAACAAGAGAGATACTGTAAAATTATTTTTAATCTCAGCTCTTATTTTGACATTACTTTTAGCAGCAGTATCATATTTTTATGCTAATTATTTAGCGTCAAAAGTAAATCTGCAAAAATCTTCTCTTGCTAATCTAGATAATAATCCAAATATTATTACTTTTGATAAGAATATTCAACCAATGAGAGATCTTTCTAAAAAGATTAAGTTAATAAATTCTGTAAATGATAGTAGAGTATATTTTTCTGGAATGCTTTTTCCTCTTTTAGAGTCAGTAGTAGAGTCAAGTAAGACTAGTTATGTATATTTTGACAAGGTTAGTATAAAAAAAGACAGTGTAAATTCTACAGTTCTTATAAACATGTCAGGAGTAGCTCAAGATTATTTAGCATTATCAAGACAAGTTTCAAATTTTAGAACTGGACCAATGAATGGATATTTTTTAAATTTTAAATTTTTATCTTTAGCCTTGTCAGAAAATCGTGTGACTTTTGATATTTCTTTTAATGTTGACATATCAACTGCTAACTATTTAAAGTTTTTGAAGAGTACGGATGGACTTACGGTTAAAAATAATAATTCTTCTGGACCTTTATTTAAAAACAATGCTCCAGCTGAATTGTTTTCTAATTCTACATCTTCAAATCAGATAGCTACCACCACGGCTACTTCTACTTTGAAATTAAATAATAATTAAAGAAAATATATGCAGAATCAAAAAATAAAAAATAAGATATATGTAAACATACTGCTCTCTGTTTTGATTGGAGCGATTTCTTATTTTTTTATTTATCCCCAGTATGTAGGTCAGGGTACTTTCTACTCTCCAGAAAATAATATATCTTCTTTATTAAAAGAAAAATCTGATTATGAAAGTGCTATGACTATAGCTAAAAATTATGATAATAAGATTGTAAAAATTAACAATGATTACAATGACGCATTACAAAAATTACCAATAGAAACTTTAAATAAAATATTGCCTTCATCAGTAGATCCTGTAATTACTATATATCAATTAACTAAAATTGCATCAATGCAAGGTTCGGATATGCTTTTGACAGAGCCAAAATTTTCAGATGATGGAACTTCTGGTTCAAATGATCTAAATAAAAAATTTAATACTCTTAAGATAGATTTTAATGTTAAGGGGAGCTATGAAAATATAAAGTTTTTCTTAAAAAATTTAGAAAATTCTGAGCGTATTTTCAATGTTACTTCTTTAAATTTCTCATCTACTCCAGATGCAAATTCAATAAGTATATTCAGTTATTCTGTAAGTGTAGAAACTTATTATTTAAAACAACAAAAATAAATTTATGGATAATAATGAAAATATAAATAAAGATAAAAATAAAGGCCTATTAAAATTAATTTTTCCAATAATTTTGATAGTCTTATTTATAATTGGATATTTTGTATATAAAGGTTTTTTTGAAGATAGTCCTGGTGATTCAAATTCAGCCACTAATGCTTATTTATCGGGTACAAAATTATCAAAAGATGTAGATATTATAAATAAAGAAAATTTATCTTTTACATTAAATTTAAATAATCAATTAGCAAAAGAAGATCATTCTGCATTTGAATATGTTTCTCCAAGTCAACAAGTGGGACGTAATAATCCATTTTTACCTTAAAGATAAAAATATATAATTTAATGTAGTATAATATAATCAATTATGATTTTATTAAATCTTTTAACATCTCAAAATGTTTTATCTGGACTAGAGGTCAAAGCTATAGAAGAAGAAGCAAAAACTTCTCCTGTTCCAATTGATGAAATATTATCTGAGCATAATGTACCTGAAGTAGCTATTCTTACTGCTCGTAATGCTATATATGGTATACCTGTATTTAATGGAGACAGAGATCTTGCTGATCCTGGTCTATACAACATGATAGATAAAGATAAAGCTGAAAGATATTTAACAGTACCTCTTGGTATGAGGTCTATGTCTGATGAAAAAGATAAAAAAATAATTACATCATCAGAATCAAATAAAGGCAAAAATGATTTTATTAAAAATAAAGATATAAATGATGAAGTTCTTATAGGCGTAGTTGATCCTGAAAGGAAAAATGTATTAGATGCTATACAGTTTTTACTAACTTCAGCTGGTGTTTCTTATAAAATTTATTTAATATCACTTAGTGAATTTAAAAGAAGATTCGAAGGTTATGCTAGAAGTGGAGAATCCGCATCTCCTCAATACACACATAAAAGAGAAGAAGGACAAGAAATCAAAGATGAATTGATGGACATTACAGATGAAGATGAAAACATACCAGAGTCTTTGGTAGATTCTATGCCAATGTCAAAAATTATTAACATAGCCGTAAAGAGTGCTATTGTCAATGTAGCTTCAGATATACATATAGAAAATATGGGTGATCGTGTAAGGATACGTTATCGTGTGGACGGTGTTTTAATAACTCAATTTAATATACCTATAGCAAGAGCATCAGCAGTAGTAGCAAGAATAAAAGTGCTTTCAGGTATGAAGCTTGATGAAAAAAGAAAGCCACAAGACGGTAGATTTTCTGTAAAATATGAAGGACATAAAATAGATTTTCGTGTTTCTACTTTTCCTACTTATTATGGAGAAAAAGTCGTGATCCGTATACTTGATAGTTATAGAGGTGTAAAAAAATTAGAAGATATAGGTTTATCAAAAGTTCATCTTGCTCAAATTAGAAGCTCTTTAGAAAAACCATACGGTATAGTGCTTATTTCTGGTCCTACTGGATCTGGAAAGACTACTACTCTTTATTCAATGCTTAACGAATTGGATAGAGAAAAAAAGAATGTCGTATCTCTTGAGGATCCAGTAGAATACAATATCCCAAGTATGAATCAATCACAAGTCTTTCCAGAAATTGGATATACTTTTGCTACTGGTCTTCGCTCTATTCTTCGTCAAGATCCAGACATAATAATGGTTGGAGAAATTCGTGACGCTGAGACAGCACAGCTTGCTATCCAAGCTGCTCTTACTGGTCACTTGGTATTTTCCACAATCCATACAAATAATTCTATAGGTGTTATTACTCGTCTTCTTGATATGGGTGTGGATCCTTTTCTTATAGCACCAACACTTATATTAGCCATTGCTCAAAGACTTGTAAGAAAAATAGACGCAGACTGCGCACAAGAAATAGATGAGCCAGGAGTAAAAGCTATAATAGATGACTCATTTAAGACATTGGCAGATGAATATAAAAAAGATTTACCACTTGATAAGAATCCAAAAAATGCCGTACCTTCTTCTTCTAATCCTTCAGGATTAAAAGGTAGAATGCCAGTGATTGAAATTTTAGAAGTAGATCACGAGATTCAAAATCTTATTCTTGGAAGAAAGCCAGAAGATGACATATGGCAGGTAGCTAGAAAGAAAGGAATGATAAGTATGAGAGAAGATGCAATAATTAAATCTTTAGAAGGTATCGTACCTTTTACAGAAGTTGACAGTTTGTAATATTATTTAAATTTTGTGTATAACTTTTTCATTTGTATTTAAAAATTGATGCTATAATCTAATTATTAGTGCAGATTTTCTTTATTTATAAAAAATAAATCTATGGATTATAAAAGTGAATTAAACGAATTAATTTTGACTCTAGTAAAAGAGCAAGGAAGTGATCTTCATCTTATTGCAGGTGCTCCACCAGCAATTCGTATAAATAGTGATTTGATAACCCTTGTACATAAGGGGTCTTTAAAGTCGGAAGATACTGTCGGATTTTTAAGATCTATGGTGTCAGAGAGAATGTTTAATGACTTTATTCTCAAACAAGAAATAGATTTTTCTTTTGAACATTTAGGGGAATATAGAATGAGAGGAAATGCATATTTTGAAAAAGGTTTAGTTGGAATAGCTTTAAGGCTTGTCCCAAAACCAAAAAACTTTGGTGAACTTAATTTGCCTCCCATACTTTCAGAGATAGCTCATGCAAAGCAAGGATTATTTTTAGTAGTAGGGCCTGTAAGACAAGGAAAATCAACAACTCTTGCAACTTTAGTCAATGAAATAAATGCTACAGAAAGAAAACATATCATAACAATAGAAGATCCTATTGAATACATATTTGAAAATGATAAAGCTATAATAGATCAGAGAGAAGTTGGGACAGATACTGCATCTTTTAATATTGCTTTAAAGCAAGCATTGAGACAAGATATCGATGTGATAATGTTAGGAGAAATGAGAGATTTGGAGACTATTGGAGCTGCTATCACAGCTGCGGAAACTGGACACTTTGTGATATCTACATTACATACAAATTCAGCATCACAGACAATAAATAGAATTATAGACTCTTTTCCAAATGGACAGCAAGGACAAATTCGTCAACAGTTATCTACTTCTTTGATAGGAATTTTTTCTCAGAGATTAATACCATCAACGACAGGTGGAATGGTCCCAGTCTTTGAATTATTGATAAATAATGTAGCAGTTGGAAATCTTATTCGTGATGATAGAGTTCATGAGCTAGATCTTATAATAGAGACAGGTAGAGAGCAAGGAATGATTGATTTTAATCGTAATCTTGCAGATCTGGTACGTGCTGGAAAAGTTTCTCTTGATGTGGCTATGGCTAATTCAAGGAATCCGAGGGCTTTACAAAAAATGATATAAAATTATGTTATTTAAGTATAAAGCCATAAATCCAGACGGCTCTCGCGCTGAAGGAAAAATAGAAGGATCTAGTGAAGATGATGCGATTGGAGCATTACAAGATAGACAACTGATAATAGTCTCTTTAGAGCCTTTTGAAAATAAAAATACTTTTGGTAATCCTGTGACAGGATTTAAGATTCCTTTTTTCGGTCCTAAAGTAGAAGAAAAAGATATAGTGGTTTTCTCAAAACAGATCGCCACACTTTTTCAATCTGGAGTATCTGCACTCAGAGCTTTTAGACTTGTGACAACAGAGACAGAAAGTCCAGAGCTTAAAAGAATTTTAAATTTAATTGCAGATGATATTCAATCTGGTCTTTCTATTTCAGTATCTATGGGAAAATATGACAAAATATTTGGAACATTCTATTCAAATATGATTAAAGCTGGAGAAGAATCTGGAAAGCTCGATGAATCTTTTAATTATTTAGCTGATTACATGGATAGGAATTTTGACCTTACACAAAAATTAAAGAAAGCTTCTGTCTATCCTATGTTTGTGACAATTACTTTTATTGGTGTTATGACTGCCATGATAGTCTTTGTTATTCCTCAATTTGCTGGAATGCTCCTTGAACAAGGAAGCGAGCTTCCTTTAGTTACAAAGATAGTCCTTGGAATTGGAAATGTGGTAAGAGGGTACGGTGTTCTTATTTTAATAGTTGGAGGTGTGCTTGCGTATTATTTACATAATATGAGCGAGACTCCGTCTGGAAAGCAGTATTTAGATTATTTTAAATTAAAGATTCCTGTTTTTAGTGTTCTTTATAAAAAAGTATTTTTATCCAGATTGACAGATAATTTAGATACTATGTTATCTTCTGGTGTTCAGATAGTGAGAGCCTTAGAGATTACTTCGGATGTGGTAGACAATGTAGTGTATCAAGATCTTTTAATAAGGGTTTCAAAAAAAGTGAAAGGAGGCAAATCGTTGTCTCAATCTTTTTATGAAGAAGAAGATTTGCCAAATATTTTAGTTCAGATGACAAAGATCGGAGAAGAGACTGGTAAGCTTGGATTTATTTTGAGAAGTCTTTCGAGCTACTATAAAAGAGAAGTATCTACTGCTATAGACACTGCATTAGCACTCATAGAGCCAACTCTTATTATTTTTCTTGCTGGAGGAGTAGCTACATTGCTTGCAGCTATACTTATACCTATGTACTCAGTCGTATCTACTGTTTAATCTTAAAATAAAGATTATCCACAGTTTTTTTTCTTATTTCATTTTTGTATATTATAGTTTGATATAATATATTTATCTTTAATAAAAAGAAAAATTATTTTATTAATTAAATTCATATGAAAAAAAATAAATTAACAAAAGGCTTTACACTTATCGAGCTCCTCGTGGTGATCGCAATCATTGGTATTTTAGGAGCTATTATTTATGCACCTTTCCAGTCAGCCAGAAGAAAGGGACGTGATGGACAAAGAGTTATAGAAATGAAAAACTTAGTTTCATCACTAACTCTTTACGCAGACAGTCATCATGGGTATTATCCTTGTGATTTAGCAGCTTTAGCTTCTACACAATCCGATCCTTTACCTATAGCTACAGCTACAAGCTCTACAATTAATACTGACAACAGTTACTACAACTATGTTGGATATACAGATGGCACTGTGGATACAGCAAGTAATGGTAATTTGACTTCATCTTGTGGTGTTAGAGTTGTGGGTTATCACCTTTGGACTCATCTAGAGACAGTGAGTGGTGCTTTGGCTGGGGCAGCTAAATGTAAAGGTGTAAATAATTCAGGAGGTTTCGACGCTGCAGCTTGTATAAATTTAGGTACAGGAGCTTCTATAGTTAGTGGTCAACATGAGCCTGCAGACTCTAGAACTTCAGCAGCTTTCAGTGAAGCTAGTAGAGCTATAGTCAGTCAAGTAGGAGACTCTGATGGCACATGTGCTACAAATAAAGCATTTTGTATCCTTGATTATCATCAATAAAAATAATTTTTCTTAATTTCAAAAAACAAAAGATCTCAAAAGGAGATCTTTTGTTTTTTTATGATAAAATATAAATATTAATTTAAACACACTTATGAACTTTATTTTTTATTTTCTTATTTTTCTTTTTGGCGGAGCTATGGGTAGTTTTGTAAATGTAGTAGTAGACAGACTTTATATCAGATCTTTTTTTTCAGGGAGAAGTACTTGTGATTCTTGTTCTAAAAAGCTTTCTTTTTTTGATCTTATTCCAATATTTTCTTATATATTTTTAAAAGGTAGATGTAGAAAATGTAAAACAAAAATAGGGTCAAAGCATTTATACACAGAGATAGTTTTTGGTATTCTTTCTTTACTTACATATAAATTTTTAATATCAGTATATTTTGACGTTAGCTCATTAGATTATAATATTTTTACTGGATACTTATTTGCATTTTTATATACATTATTGTTTACGACACTTGGTGTAATATTTTTGTATGATCTTAAACACAAGATAGTGCCTCTTGCTTTTTCTTTAATTCTTTTAATAATAGGAATAGCTTTTGAAGTGTGGAAAGTCTTACATTTACAGAGCTTTTATAATGGTAGTTATAGTACTTTATTTTATTTAGATTTATTTTCTGGAATTTTGATAGCATCTCCATTTTTCTTTATAAATCTTTTTTCAAAAGGTAAGGCCGTAGGTTTTGGCGATGTTATTTTATTCTTTGCTACAGGATATTTGCTTGGGTTTATATATGGCATGTCTGTATTTTTATTGTCTATATGGATTGGAGCTTTGATTTCTTTATTTTTAATTTATCTACTTCCAAAAAAATATAATAAAAAATCCGCTATTCCTTTTGCTCCTTTTATAGTAGTGTCTATTATAATAATATTATTCTTACATATAGATATACTTGGAATTTCTAATTTTATTCATTAATAAGCCTAAAAGTTCTTATATAATTTCATGTTATTATATAGATAATAAACATGAAATTTATAAAAAATAAATCATTGCAAGGCTTTACTTTGGTTGAAATAATGGTGGTTATAGCTTTATTTTCGATATTAAGTGCTATTTCTCTTAATTCAGGATATAGAGAAAATCAGATTAAAAATTCTCTTTTTACAGATTCTATTGATTTGTCTACATTTCTTCAAGACATGCAGACTAGATCTTCAACTTTCGTATCAGCTACAAATAATATAAACAATATTGGCTATGGAGTATTTTTTGACAATACTGATCCATCAAAAATAGAATCTTTTTATAAATATGAAGGACAGTTTACTATTAGTGAGTTACTAAATAACTCTAACCCAAAACCAGAACAAGATTTATTATTAAATTATGGGACTAAGATCGGTAAAATATGTCTTAATGGATGTTCTAATTATAGTAATGAATCCACAAAGCTTGCTGTTTTTTTTGTTAGACCAAAATCATATGCAAATTTTTCAGTTTTGAGCTCAGATGGAGTGACTTACACCACTACAATAGATCAAGCGGGTATAGCTACACCAATAGTGTATGCTTGTCTAGAATTGACTCCTGTAAATGTGAAAGAGGTTAGACATATAGATATATATAAAATAGGACAAGTCTCAGCAGTATATGGGAAATGTCAATAATTAGATTTATGAATTTAAAATTTTATTTAAAATTAAATATAAATAAAGGCTTTACATTAATAGAGCTACTTGTTGCCACAAGTTTATTTGCAATAGTGGCAGTCGGTGGGCTTTCTGTATTATTAAGTTCACAGACAGCTTACAAGAGAATTTCTAACAATAGAATGGCTGTAGATAATATAAATCTAGTATTGGATACTCTGTCTCGTGAGATAAAATTTGGTAGTAATTATGGCTGTATAAATAGTAATGGAAATTTTTTATCTAGCTCTAATTATAATTCTTTCGCTTCTTCTACAATATTTGGTGATAGTATAAACAATGAATGTAATGCTGTAGTATTTACTCCACAAGGGTCTAATACACAAAAAGTTGTTTACTATTTAGACACAGATAAATCTACAATAAATGAAGCTGAATATGATCTAAGTGGTGGAATTTATACACTTAAGGTGACTTACCCAATCACTACACAAGATCTTGTGCTGGATACTTTTTGGTTTAATGTAATAGGCACAGGAGTAAATGATTATCTACAGCCAAAAGTAAGAATATTTGTATCTGGAATTATTATTTTAAATAAAGATTTACAGAAAAATATTATCGTATCTACTACAACATTTGCTGCAGAAGTAGTGTCTTCACAAAGAATATTAGACAATTAATTTATGAAATTTTTAATGAAAACAAACAAAATAAATAATAAAGGATTTACATTAATAGAAGCATTAGTATCTATTGCTTTGATAATGACTGCTGTGATGGGACCTTTATCTTTGACCTTTAATGCTTTAAAAGTGATAAGAGAAAATAGAAATAGAGTAACCGCTTCTTATTTGGCTGAAGAGACACTTGAAAATTTTAAAAATTATAGAGATAATTTTGCTTTATCATGCTCTATTTTAAATATTAATTATAATTACACTACTCAGCAAATAGATTCTATATATTGTTCTAGTGATACTAATTTAGGAGATTCTGTGCCTATAAGTTATTACAATACATCTGTTCCACCAGATACAAATCCACAAAGTATTGCTTGGAAAATATTTTTAGCTGCAGTCATGGAAGGTCTTGATGTAGATTCTAGGACAAATTTAAATTTAGACAATGTGGCTTTTTATTATAATCCTGGAAATCTATTTAACAACAAATTGGCATCTTCACCATCATGTATATCATTAAAATTTATTGAAAGTGATGGTTATAATTGCTCATATGGATATAGTACAAATTTTAAAAGGACTGTAAATCTTACAAAAATCTCAGCAAATACTTTGAAAGTCGAAGTTAAGGTGATCTATTTAGAAGGGGGCACTTTTATTCAGGGGCAGAGATTTGTAAGTGTTATAGACTATATATATGCAAAATAATAATTTTATGAATTTATTTTTAAAAAGATCAAAAAGAGATGTAGAGTCTGGGTATATATTAGCTTTTACTTTAATTATAATTTCTATTTTACTTATATCATCATTTTCTGTATCAAGAATAATGACAAAAGAAATATATTTTTCAAAACTGATAGAGCTTAGTAAATCTTCTTATGCTGTAGCAGATTCTGGTATAGAGTGCGCAAAATATTTAGATTCAAATTTTAAAGATGATATTCTTGGCATTTCTTTGATTTTAAATTCTACATCTACAAGTGACGGTGCTTATGATTTTAATACAAATGCTAGTCAAAATATTTTCTTTTCTTCAAGTACTGTCATAAACAAGACAGGTATCACTAGTCCGAGTGGAATTTATTGTAATAGTGATGATAGTACTTACAATCAAATTTTTGGTGCTTATGCCTCTACTCCAAAAGCTGTGGAAAATAATTTAGACAATAATCTATCTTCTTACAACATTACAGGAGATGGTACACACGCTACTACTACGATAGGTTTAATAATAAAAAGTGAAGATCCAAATACAGGAGATATAGTGTCGCAGTGTGCTTTGGTTGTATTTTCTAAAGAAAGGTACAGTGTAGCTACAGATACTACGGCATATTTTGGCATTATTTCTACAGGATATTCAAGTTGTAATAGTAAGAATAGAGCAAGAGTCAGTAGATCTATATTTGAATTTTCTTATTAATTTAACTTTTTAAAGTGTCTTAAATTGCTTTAATTTGTTATAATTCATAAAATGAAAGAAGCTAAAAAAGAAATATTTAAAAAAATACTAGAATTAAGAAAGCTTTTAGAAAAGCATCAATATCTTTATCATGTATTAGATAATCCAGAAATAAAAGACACTGTTTATGATACTCTTTTTAATGAATTATTAAAATTGGAAAGTGATTATCCAGAATTTGATGACGAAAATAGTCCAACAAAAAGAGTTGGTGGAAAAGTACTTGATCATTTTGAAAAGGTAAAGCATGAGTTTCATCAATGGAGTTTTGATAATGTTTTTAATTTAAATGAACTTAAAGATTGGGAAGAGAGAAATAGAAAGATTCTATATAAATCTAAAGCTAATAATAGTTTTTTTTCATATGTTTCTGAATTAAAAATAGATGGTCTAAAAGTAGTTTTGACTTATAAAAATGGGATCTTGGTAAGAGCGACAACAAGAGGTGATGGAGAAATTGGTGAAGATATTACAGACAATGTTCGTACAATAAAGTCTATACCTCTTATTTTAAAAGATAAGATAGATATCACAGTAATGGGTGAAGCTTGGATGAGAAAATCTGATCTTTTAAAAATAAATTTAGATCAAGAAAAAAACAATTTATCAAAATATGCCAATACTAGAAATCTTGCAGCAGGTACTCTTCGTCAGCTTGATACATCTGTTGTAGCAAAAAGAAATTTGAAAGTCTTTGCTTATGATACAGAAGGTGGTAATTTAAAAACACAAATAGATGAATTATTTTTTTTACAAAAAAATAATTTTTTAGTTAATCCTCATTTTAAGCTTTGTAAAGATTTATCTGAAGTAGAAAGTATGTATGAGTTTTGGAAAGAAAAAAGAGAAGATGAAGAATATGGAATAGATGGATTGGTTATAAAGATAAACGAAAAAGAAATCTTTGATGCTCTTGGATTTACTGCAAAGGCACCTCGTGCTGGGATTGCGTATAAATTCCCAGCAGAAGAAGTTACTACAAAAGTAAAAGATATAACTATTCAAATAGGTAGGACAGGAGTAGCTACTCCTGTAGCTGAACTGGAGCCTGTGTTGGTCTATGGTTCAAAAGTAAAAAGAGCAACTCTTCATAATAGTGAAGAAATAGAAAGACTTGATTTGAGAATTGGTGATACTGTGATAATCCGTAAAGCTGGTGATGTAATTCCAGAAATTTTATCTGTAATAAAAGAATTAAGAATTAAAAATTCTAAAAAATTTTTAATGCCAGAAAATTGTCCAATTTGTAATTCAAAACTTGAGAGGGAGATAAGTAATGTCAACAAATCTGGTAGTAAGACAAGATTGTCTAGTGGTATTTTTTGTAAAAATGAAAATTGTGAAGCAAAACATAGAGAATATTTTACATATTTCGTTTCTAAAAAAGCTTTTAATATTGACGGTATGGGAGAAAAAATAATAGATGAATTTTATGATCTTGGACTAGTAAAAAATGTCTTAGATATTTTTAAATTAAAAAAAGAAGATATAGAAGGGCTTGAAGGGTTTGGAGAAAAGTCTGCAGATAATCTTATTTTTTCAATAGAAAAATCAAAAAATATTTCTCTTCATAAATTTATATACGCATTAGGTATAAGACAAGTAGGGGAAACTACAGCCAAAGATATCGCTAAAAAATTTGGAAGCTTTGAAAGTTTTAAAGAAGCAGTAGAAATTATAATAAAAAAAAGAAATAAAAATGTTGTAAATGAATTAAAAAGAGATGATAAATCTGAAAATGTAGAAAAAGATTGGGACTTAAAAGAAGAATTTGGAGTAGCTGGAATAGGAGAGAAAAGTTTAGAAAGTGTAATGAGTTATTTTGAAAGTGAAAATACTGGAATTTTCTTAAAAGAAATTTTAAAAATAGTGAAAATAAATTCTGATTCAACAAACTTTAATAAAAGTGAAAATAAAAATAGTAAAAATATTTTTGAAGGTAAAACTTTTGTGATCACAGGAGCTCTTTCAAAGCCAAGAGAGGAATTTCAAAGTGAGATAGAAAATATGGGAGGAAAAGTTTCTTCTTCTGTTTCAAAAAAGACAGATTATGTTCTCCTTGGAGAAAATGAAGATGGTAAAATTTCTAGTAAAGAAAAATCAGCGAGAGAATTAGGTGTAAAAATTATAAATGAAGAGGAGTTTAATAAATTAATAAAATAAATGTTTAAAAAATTTATTTGAGAAAATTAGTATTTTTTGATAGAATACTTTAATAACAAGATATATGTCTAATATAGAATTTACAAAAAAAGATCTAGAAAATGTAGCAATGCTTTCTAGATTATCTTTAACAGAAGAAGAGAAAGAAAAATTTCTAACAGAAATGAAAGAGATTTTAAATTATGTTGGTCAAGTTTCAGAAATGGCGGCCGGAGGTATTGAATCATCAGGTGGAGAGTCATATGGAAATCAATTTTTAAATTCTTTTAATAAAAATGAAATGCGTGAAGACATTATCCTTAATGAAGGAAGAGGATATACTGAAAAACTTTTAGCCAATGCTCCAGACACAAAAGACGATTTTGTAAAAGTAAGTAAAGTGATCAAAAAATAATTTTAAATAAATCTATGAAGACATTAAAAGAAATACACAAAGAATTAATCTCAAAAGAAAAATCTGTAAGAGATATAGTAAACGAATCTATAGAGATAATTAAAAATCACGAAAAGAGAGTAAATAAAGATTTAAGTGAAGAGGAAAATATAAATTCTATTTTAGGTTTGTTTTCAGAAAAATTTATCAACGATCAAATAGAAAATGCACAAAAAATGATTGATGAAGGAAGGGGAAATTTGTTTACAGGAGTTCCAATAATATTAAAAGACAATATTTTAGTAGAAGGAGAAATAGCTTCTGCTGGTTCAAAGATGCTTGAAAATTATATAGCAACTTATGATTCATCAGTTGTCGCAAAAATAAAAGAAGCGGGAGCTATTATTTTGGCACGTGCCAACATGGATGAATTTGCAATGGGGTCAAGTACAGAAAATTCTGCGTATGGAGTCACAAAGAATCCAATAGATATTTCTAGAGTACCTGGTGGATCGTCTGGTGGATCAGCAGCATCTGTAGCATACGATGCAGCGCCAATTTCTCTTGGATCTGATACGGGAGGCTCTATTCGTCTTCCAGCTGCATTTTGTAATCTTGTAGGATATAAGCCATCTTATGGATTGGTATCAAGATATGGACTAATGGCTATGGGCTCATCACTTGATCAAATTGGTCCATTTGCAAACACCGTAGAAGATGCTGAAGCATTTTTTGATTTAATATCTTTTCACGACACAAAAGACGCAACAAGTCTAAAAGATGATTTTAGAAATAAAGAAATAAATATTAAAAAGAAAATAGGTATTCCAAAAATTTTAAATAATGAAGAAATTAAAAAAGGTATAGCAAAAGAAATTTTAGAAGACTTTGAAAATCAAAAAGAGAAAATTAAAAATGCTGGTTATGAAATAGTAGAAGTTGATTTGCCTAACATTGATAAAGCTTTAGCTATTTATTATGTGATTTGTCCCGCTGAAGTATCTTCAAATATGGGTAGATATGATGGTGTACGCTACGGTCTTTCAATACCTGGAAAAAATACAATAGAGAATTTTATAAATTCTCGTACTGCTGGATTTGGTGATGAAGTAAGAAGAAGAATTCTTTTAGGTACATATATTCTTTCTGCGGGATATTTTGATGCTTTTTATAATAAAGCTGTCATAGCAAGAGAAGTTTTAAGACAAGAATTTCAAAAAAGCTTTAAAGATGTCGATATGATAATGACTCCAACCTCACCAATATTCCCATGGAAATTCGGAGAAAAGAGCGATCCTCTTTCAATGTATTTGGCAGATATTTTTACAGTACCAGCAAATATAATTTCTTCACCTTCAATATCTATTCCAACAAAGAAAAAGGAAGATGTAAATCAAAATAGTTTACCAATAGGAATTCAGCTTATAGGAGATATTTATGAGGATAAAAAACTCTTTAAAATAGCAAAAGAAATAGAAGCTATTATACAAAAATAAAAAATATTATCAGTTTTCTTCGTGATATAATTTTATTATATATAATTCATGTATTCTATAAATTTTGATTATTTTTTCAATCTCGTTTACAATTTTTTGCTTGCCATTCGCTACGCTATTTTATTTTGGATACTTCGTATTGATCCAAAAGATTATATTGTAGATCATAAATATGATACTTGGGACGGTCTCATAAACAGAGGTTGGATTTCAGCAAGCACTACAAATCCTTTATCTAACCCTTCTCCAGATTTGAGCCCTACTTCAATTTATCTTGGTTCTACGCATAGTCAATCTTGGTGGGATGTTATTAGCTCACATGTATTTGGAAGTGATGTGAATAATAAATTTCTCTCTTATTCTGGAGACATGACTAATTATAATGCAGCAAATCCTGTTGATGTTAATTTTGCTGTCAGTCAAGTAAATAATGATCCATGGTTTTACGGTCTTCATTTTTCTATTCAAAATCCAATACTTTCTTTTTTTGCAGACATAATTAGCACTTTTGCTTTTTTTATATTATTAATTTTAATTTACAGCATTTTTCAATGGTTGTATATAGTCTTTGCAAGTAAGAGAAAAAAGAAAGATAAAGAAAGAGAAGAAAAATTAAAAAATAGAATAGAAAGAATTAAAAGATTAAAAGAAAAGAAAAGTCTTCATAAAGAATATGTTAAAGATTCTTTTCTTTCAGACGAATATGATGAAAAAGATTATAAAGATCTGGAAGACGAAGAAATTCCAGCTGGAATTATAGGTTTACCGATTGATGAAAGTTCTTTAAGTGAAGAAGATTTGGAAATTTTAGAAAGAAATAAAATAAATATTTTAAATTATTCTGAGAAAAATAAAAATATTAATAAAAATAATCTAATAAAAATCCAATCTAAAAATGAAATTACAGAAAAAGATATAGAAGCTGAAAATAATTTAAAACAATATAAAGAAAAATGGAACATTGTTTTAAATTATAGTGAAGGAAAAGATGAAGCTCTTTGGAGAGTTGGTATATTGGAAGCAGACAATATTTTAAATGACTTATTAATAGATAGGGGATATCAAGGAATCACAATAGCTGATAGACTTTCTGTCGCAAATTTTAACACAATTGATCTTGCTTGGGCAGCGCATAAAATAAGAAATAGAATAGCTCATGATGGATCTAGGTTTGTAATTACAGAGAGAATAGCAAAAAATACTTTTGATTTATATAAGACAATATTTACAGAGTTTAAAATATTTGAATAATTTTCTGTTATCATAGATATATGAGGAAAGATGAATTTAAAAAGTACAAATTACCAGAAATTTCTGGAGTTTATTTTTTTCTAGATAAAAAAAATAAATCAAAAAATAATATCCCAAAAAAAGAAGACATTTTATATATTGGAAAAGCTACTATTTTAAAAGACAGAATAAGTAGTTATTTTAATAATGATTTAATAAATTCTAGAGGAATAAAAATACAAAGTATGATAGAAAATACTAAAGATATTTTCTTTTTAAAAACAAATTCTGTATTAGAAGCTATAATTCTTGAATCAAAATATATAAAAGAATTTCAACCATTTTTTAATACTAAAGAAAAAGATGATAAGAGTCATTCATTTGTAGTTTTTACTAAAGAAGATTTTCCAAGAGTCCTTGTTATCAGAGGTAGGGATATTATAGATAATAAGATCTTAAAATCTTTTGGGCCATTTGTATCAAAAATGGAGCTTGTAGAAATAATGAAAATAATAAGAAAAATATTTCCTTTTAGAGATAAATGTGATTTACCACCAAAACCAATAAAAGGGAGAGAATTTTTAAATATAAATTTAAAACCTTGTTTTAATTATCAGATAGGTCTTTGTCCTGGATCGTGTATTGGGAAAATATCTGAAAAAGATTATAAAAAAAATCTTGATGCCATAGAAAAAATACTAAATAGTGAAAATGTAAAATTAACTGAAGATCTTGAAAAAGAAATGAAGAAGTTTGCTAAAATAAATGCTTTTGAGAAAGCAAAAGAAGCTAGAGACAAAATATTTTCTTTAAATCATTTAAGAGAAATATCTTTAATAAAAAATAATAATTTAGAAAATGAAAACGGAGAACATTTTAGAATCGAAGCATATGATGTTGCTCATATATCTGGTACTAGTAGAGTCGGAGTGATGATAGTATTGGAAGGAGGAGAGTTTAAAAAAGAGGATTATAAAAAATTTAAATTACAAGAATTTATAAATAATGATCTTTTAGGATTAAAAGAAATTCTGGAAAGAAGATTTAAACATAAGGAATGGAAATATCCAAATCTGATAGTGGTAGATGGTGGAAAAACTCATTTAAAATTTGCAAAAAATATATTAAAAAATATTTTATCTAAAAAAGACTCACAGGAAATAAAAGTGCTATCTGTAGTCAAAAATGATAGACATAAAGCTAGGGAGATTTTATTTGATTCTGCTGTGGAAAAATTAGAAAAAGAAAGATACAACAAATCTATCATTTTAGCAAATAATGAAGCCCACAGATTTGCTATTTCATATCATAAATTATTAAGAAATAAAATCAAAAGGGTATAATTTTGGGTATATATTTGACAGCTTAAAAGTCAGTTTCTTTTCTCTATAAAATATATTTTTGATATGTCAAATAAGTGTGTTTTTTTATTTTCAAAAGATGTTTATAGAAATATATATAGTATATTTATAATATAAATGATTATAGTGATTTTGCTTTATATTCGTTTTATTTATTAAATTAATCTTTTAAAAATTATGAGCCCTTTTATAAATACTGTTTTAAAATATGTAAAAAAAAGAGATGAGAGTCTTCAAAAGTTTGATATAGAAAAAATTGCAAATGCTATTTATAAAGCTATGTCTAATATTGGTGTAGGTTCAGTAGAAGATGCAAATAAAGTAGCTGACAAAGTTGCAGAGTTACTTGAAAAAAGATTTGATAAAGCAAAAAAAGAAGCAGACACAAATAATCCAAATCAAATAGATAAGAAAATTTTAGATACTGTAAATGGTACATTTTGGATTGAAGACGTTCAAGATATTGTAGAAGAAGCTTTAATGTCATCAGAATATCATTCAGTAGCAAAAGCTTATATTATTTATCGTGAAGAGAGAGCGAAATTGCGTAAAAGAGATATTTTTGCAAAAAGAATAAATTTGAAGCCATATGAATACCCAGAGCTTTATGAATATGTGAGTGCTATTCGTCATTCTTATTGGGTACATACTGAATTTAATTTTGTAAAAGATATACAAGATTTTAAAGTTGAAGTTTCAGAAAAAGAAAAAAATGCAATTAAAAATTCTATGCTTGCTATTGCGCAGATAGAAGTAGCAGTAAAAACTTTCTGGGGTGATATTTATAAAAAAATGCCAAAATCAGAAATCGGAGCTGTGGGATCTACTTTTGCAGAAAGTGAAGTTAGACATACAGATGCCTATGCTCATCTTTTAGAATTACTTGGATTAAATGAAGAATTTACAAAAATAAAAGATACTCCAGCTTTGATGGATAGAGTAAAATATTTAAATAAAAGTATAGCAAATTCTAGAAGTGAAGATAATAAAGAATATGCTCTTTCTGTACTTCTTTTTTCTTTATTTATTGAGCATGTGTCTTTATTTTCTCAATTTTTAATTATAATGTCATTTAATAAAAAAAGATTTTTATTTAAAGGAATTTCTAATGCTATAGAAGCAACTTCAAAAGAAGAGCAAATACATGGATTATTTGGAATTGATTTGATAAATATTATAAGAGATGAACATCCAGAATGGTTTGACGAAGATTATAATAATACTATTATAAAAGCTTGTGAAGAAGCTTATGGGGCTGAAAAGAAAGTAGTTGACTGGATATTTGAAGCGGGTGAGCTTGATTTTCTTTCAAAAACTACAGTCTTAGAATTTGTTAAAAATAGATTAAATAATTCTCTAGATAGTATAGGACTTTCAAGAATATTTGAAGTAGATAGCAAGTTGTTAGAAGAGACAAATTGGTTTAATGAAGAGGTGATAGTGACAAAGCATGTAGATTTTTTTGGAAAGAAATCTATAAATTATAACAAGCGTAGTCAGAGTATTACCGGAGATGATTTATTTTAAAAAGTATTTCTTATCAATTTATTAAAAATAAAATTAAAAATTAATTAAATATATGTATTGGCTCAATGATTATAGTAGAAAATTTTTAACAAAA
>JAGOTK010000016.1 GCA_018061825.1 Minisyncoccota bacterium | reverse complement strand
TTTTTTTAGCTGCCTTTTGTTTTAAATTGAATAAATTTTCTGCAGCTTTACCAGGACCATACCTAAAGAAAACCCACAATATATAAAGAAAAGTTGTGAGAAAAGAAATAAATACTCCAGCAATAGAAGCTACCACTGTGATATCTAAAATAAAAGCAATAAAATCTAATATAAAAAATATTACATATGCAAAGATTGGGGGAAATGGTGCCATATTATTTTTAAAATTATAACATTTATAAACTTTAAAAAGAAAAATAAAACATTTCCTAAGTTTAGGAAATGTTTTTAAAATAAACTATTATTGTGCTGGTACTGGCTTTGGAGTAGCTCTCATATCTTTTCTTTCTTGTCTACCTTCTTGTCTTTCATCTCTAATTTCAGCCCTATCTTCTTTTATCTCTTTTCTACCTTCAGCTCTATTTTTATTTATTTCTTCTCTATTTTCTTTTCTATCTTCTAATCTTTCTTTTCTGTCTTCAATTCTCTCTTCTTTTATTTTTTTACCTTCTTCCTTTAAAGCATTTAATTGAGTCTCGGCTTCTGTTTTTGTAATTGTACCTGCTTTTAATTTATCTTGTATAGATTTTCTTTGTGTTTGAATATTTTTAATAGCTTCTGTAGAAGATGCTATTTCTTTTTTTAAAGCCTCTTTTTTTTCTTTATTTTCAGATTTTAAAGATTCAATTTTTAATTTTAATTCTTCTCTTTTTTGATCAAAAACTTTTTGTTTTTCTGTCTTAAAATCAGAAATTGATTGCTTCCATGTTGCTGATGCAGCATCTTTTGTAATAGCTCCTGAAGCAACTTTTGCTTTCAGATCTGTATATAAATTTTCTAAAGATACTATCTTAGCTTTTAAATCATCAAGATTTCCAACACTTGTTGCTGGAACTGACTGGGCTGAAACCAACGCTAAACTTGAAACCATTAGTAAACTAAATATTATTTTTTTCATATATTTATTTATAATTTTATTTTATTAAAGATTATTATTCAAATGTTCTATTTTCTAAATTATCTACTTTTTCATCAACTTCTAATTCTGAATTTACATTTGAATCAATTTCTTCTTGGATATTTTTAGAATCATTTGATGAATTCATTATTAAACGATTATTTGATTTATTAAAAATCATTACACCTACTATTACTATTAGAACGATAACCACAATCCACAAAATCTTTTTTTTCATATTTTAATTTTATATTCGTAATTTGTATATACATTATATTACATTCATATTGAATACAATATTACAAAAAAAGATTTGTTAAGTTTTTTAAAAAACAAAAGCCCCTCTCGAGACTTTTGTTTTAAGTAATATTTTAAAAATAAAATTTATATTCTTACTTTCTAGCTTCTTGGATTTCTTTTGCAAGACTTGATGGTACTACATCATAGTGTGAAAACTCCATTGTAAATCCAGCGCGCCCTTCTGTCATTGATCGAAGATTTGTCATGTATCCAAACATTTCTGAAAGTGGAACTTTAGCTTTAATAACTTTATCCATTCCTCTCTCGTCCATTCCTTCAATTTGCCCTCTTTTACTTGAAAGATTTCCAGTAATATCTCCATAGAATTTATCTGGTGTGATGACTTCAACTGCCATGATTGGCTCTAGAATCACAGGCTTTGCGCGTGATACAGCATCTTGAAGTGCCATTGCTGCTGCAAGCTTGAAGGCAATTTCAGAAGAGTCTACTTCGTGGAATGAACCATCATAAACTTCACAAGATACATCCACCATTTTAAATCCAGCAAGTGCTCCTCTATCCATTGATTCACGAAGACCTTTTTCAACTGCTGGCACATATTCTGTAGGAATAGATCCTCCTTTAAGAGAATTGATAAATTCAAAATGATCATATCTTTTTACATTTTTAGGAAGATCTTCTTGAAGGATAGAATAATCGATAGGCTTAATCTTTAATCTCACATGTCCATATTGTCCACGACCTCCAGATTGCTTAATATATTTTCCTTCTCCATCAGCAGATCCTTTGATTGTCTCTTTGTATGCTACTTGTGGCTTACCTGTTGTAGCTTCAACATTAAATTCTCTTTTCATTCTATCTACGATAATATCTAGATGAAGCTCACCCATTCCAGCAATGATAGTCTCATTTGTCTCTGGGTCAGAAGTGACTCTTAATGTTGGATCTTCAGATACGAGCTTTGATAAAGCTAGACCCATTTTTTCTTGATCTGCTTTTGTTTTTGGCTCAATACGCAAGTTGATCACAGGCTCTGGTACTATAATTCTTTCTAAAATAACTGGATGATCTTCACTACAAAGAGTATCTGAAGTAATTGTGTCTTTAAGACCTACAGCTGCCGCTATTTCTCCAGCGTATACCATTTTTACTTCCTCTCTATCATTTGCATGCATACGAAGAATACGCCCAATTCTTTCTGTCTTGTCTTTTGTCGCATTGTATATATATGATCCAGCTTCTAAAGTACCAGAATATACACGAATAAATACAAGTTGTCCTACAAATGGATCAGTCGCAAGCTTGAAAGCAAGCGCTGCAAGAGGTGCAGTATCAGAAACTTCAAGCTCAATATGATCTCCTGTTCTTGGATCTATTCCTTTTGGTTTTGCAATATCAAGTGGTGATGGAAGATAATCTATCACTGCATCTAATACAAGTTGTACACCTTTATTTTTAAGAGCTGATCCACAATAAACTGGGAAAAGTTCATTTGCGATAACAGCTTTTCTGATTGCTGCTTTTAATTCTTCAAGTGTAAACTCTTTACCCTCTAGATACGCTGTCATCATATTCTCATCTGTCTCGACAATTTTTTCTAACATTTCAGCACGTCTCTTTTTTACTTCATCTGCGTATTGTGCGGGAATGTCTTCAAAGACACACTCAGTACCTTTGTCTCCAATAAAAGTGACATACTTTAATGTAAGAAGATCAATAATAGCTGAAAAATTTTCTTCTTCTCCAATAGGCATATGCATACGGACAGCTTTCTTTGAAAGACGATCTAGAATTGACTGATAAGATTTATCATAATTTCCACCCATTCTGTCTAATTTATTTACAAAACAAATTCTTGGCACATTTGCGTCATTTGCATATCTCCAATTTGTCTCTGATTGAGGCTCTACTCCAGCAACTGAATCGAAAACTACAACAGCGCCGTCAAGCACACGAAGTGATCTTTTTACTTCAATTGTAAAGTCGATGTGTCCAGGAGTGTCGATAATATTAAAACGACACTTTTTTGAATCATCTCCTTTTGGAATATAAGTTGGAGACCAAAAAGCTGTAGTAGCAGCAGAAGTAATAGTAATACCTCTTTCTTTTTCTTGCTCCATCCAATCCATAGTAGCAGCACCCTCATGAACTTCTCCAATCTTGTGTGATACACCTGTATAAAAAAGAATTCTTTCAGAAGTTGTAGTCTTTCCAGCATCAATGTGAGCAATAACTCCAAAATTACGCACTTTATTTAATGGATAATCTCTAGACATAAATTATTTTTAATTTTTTTCTTTTAATTTAATTTAATATTTATAAATTTTTAGAGAAATAATTTTTTGAGTCTTACAAAAACTCATTTAGAAAATTATTTCTGAAAAACTATAAATTATAATAATACTATCTTGCGAAGTGGGCAAAAGCTTTATTTGATTCTGCCATTTTGTGTACATCTTCTTTTTTCTTTACAGCAGTACCTTCATTATTTGCAGCAAGCATCAATTCTTCAGCAAGCTTTTTGTGCATTGGTTTACCTTTTTTTCCAAGAGCTGAATCTATAATCCATCTTGAAGCAAGTAAAAATTTTCTAACTTCTCTCACTTCTACTGGAATCTGATAATTTGAACCACCTATTCTTTTACTTCTAACTTCTACAAGAGGACTAGCGTTTTTGATAGCAAGCTCAAAAATCTCAAGAGGCTCTTTTTTTGTTTCTTCTTTAATCATCTCAAAAGCTCCGTAGACAATTTTTTGTGCTACAGTTTTTTTACCATTTTGCATGATGTAATTGATAAACTTTGAAATCTTTTTGTCATCGTAGCGTAAATCTGCTTTGACAAAATTTGTCTTTTTGACTGGACGTCGCATAAATTTCTTATCACTTTAGTATGCCTTTCTAAATAAATTTAGATTTTCCCAGCGACTATTCTGGTACTAGCACAACTTATATACTTTTTAATAATGTGTGAGCATTATAATATAAAATCCTATTTTTAGCAAACAATTTAAAGTACTGTCAAAATCTCTGGCTTATCTTTTGTAATTAAAATAGTATGCTCAAAATGAGCTGAATTTTTATGATCAACTGTGCGAAGAGTGTATCCATCTTTATCTTGATAAATTTCTTTACTTCCAAGATTAACCATTGGCTCTATCGCAATCACCATACCTGCTACTAACTTTGCACCTTTTGATCCATCATCAAAATTTGGAACATATGGCTCTTCATGTACTTTATATCCTACTCCATGCCCTGCTAGCATTTTAATTATGCCTAAATCTTTATTTATTTTTTTTCCTTCTTTTTTTATATATTCTTCTATTGCTTTTGATATATCTTGAATATAATTTCCAGCT
>JAGOTK010000015.1 GCA_018061825.1 Minisyncoccota bacterium | reverse complement strand
TGTGGACCCTAGCGGATTCGAACCGCTCACCTCCGGAGTGCAAAACCGGCGCTCTACCAAATGAGCTAAGGGCCCAATAAATTTGTATCGAAATTATAACACAAAAATAAATTTTTCAAAATCTAGCTTTATTTTTTATCTTCTATATCTTTTATACTGCTAAGTTTTTTTTCTATATCATGAAGATGTTTATCTATTTCTTTTATAAGTTTTTCTTGTTTAAAATCTTCAAGATCTTCTCTGATAAGCTCTTTTTCTGATTTATCTATATCTCTTTTTTTTTCTTTTTTCAATCCAGATAGAATAATATCAGTTCCAATAAACTCTTGAACTAAAAGTCCTATACCAAGTAAAATAACTATTCCTAAAATTATAGATCCTAGAGGAGAAAAGATTATTTTAAATATTGCATTTTTAGATTCTAAATAATCAGAAAATGACCAGACACCTCTCCAATAAAGTACCACACCAGCTCCTCCAAGGAGAGCATAAAGAATTTGATGTCTTGATAAAAATGTCCTGTTTTTAAATTCTATGTTATTAATCTTTTTAGAAAGATATTTTAAAAAAATATTTATCATATTTGAATATATTATCACAAATTGAGGTGCGAGCGGGAGTCGAACCCGCGAATGGCGGTTTTGCAAACCGCAGCGTTAGGCCACTTCGCCATCGCACCAATCAGATTAATAATATAACACAAATTATGCTAAAATAATAACAGAAAATAGTATTTAAATGAAAAAGAAACCAAAAATACCTATTTTAAAAATTGAAAATGTATCAAATGAATCATTATTTTTATCTGAAAAATTAATTGAAAAAATTGACAATAAAGATGAAATTGAAGAAATAAAAAAAATTATAGAAAAAATTGACAATAATTTTCTAGAAATAGAAAAAAATATTAAATCAATTTTTAATAATTTAGACAATTCTAATAAATCTTTATTAAATTCTTCAAAAACTTTTCATAAAGGATTTGAGAAATTAAATTTAAATTTAGATAAAATAATAAATACATTAAAAAGGAAAAGATTAGGTATTACAAAACTAAGAACAAATTAAAATCTACTAAATACATATTTTTATATATAACATTTAGTAGATTTTTTATTTTTATAAATATGATAAAATAAATACATTAAATAAATATATGTCACAAGAAGGAATAAATAATCGACCAAAAAATAATGAGGTAAATAATATAGAAAAAGTAAATTACGGTAAAAATACAATTTCAAAAATAACTAAATTTCTTTCAGATATTATAAATGAATCTAGTTCAAAAAAAGAAAGCAAAGGAAATTTTTTAAAATCTGAAAAAGAAAATCAAGATAAAAATTAATTTTTAAAATTATATCTTTTGTGCTAAAATACTGAAAATGCTCGGGTGGTGGAATGGTATACACGAAAGACTTAAAATCTTTTGCTTCACAGCTTGCGGGTTCGAGTCCCGCCCCGAGCACAAATTTTTATTTATATGAATATATTTCACTCAATAATTTTGGGAATAATTGAAGGGATAACAGAATTTTTACCTATTTCATCTACCGGACATTTAATATTAGTAAGCTCATTATTAAAAATACAAAATTCTAATTCATTAAAAAGTTTTGAAATAATAATCCAATTAGGAGCCATATTTGCTGTATTGACATTGTATCTAAAAGAATTCTTTAATCTTGAAGTCATAAAAAAAATATCTATAGCCTTTATACCTACAGGCATAATAGGTCTTACTGTATATAAATTTATAAAATCTCACTTGTTGGGAAATAATTTAATAGTAGTTTTATCTTTAATTATAGGTGGTATTTTTATGCTTATAGTTGAAAATTTTTATACAAGAAAAAATACAAATTCTCCAAAGCTTGATGATAAATTAAAAGGAGAAGAAAAAAATAATTTTAATATAAAAGAAATCTCTTATTTACAAGCTTTTTATCTTGGGCTTTGGCAAAGTGTCGCCATGATACCAGGAGTTTCTAGAAGTGGTGCCACTATAATTGGTGGTCTTTTAATGAATTTAAAAAGAGAAACTATAGTCAAATTCACATTTTTACTTGCAGTCCCTACAATGTTTGCGGCAAGCTTACTTGATATTCTAAAAAATTATAAAGATATAAATGAAAATATCTTAAATATATCTATTGGTTTTATTGTTGCTTTCATTTTTGCTTTAATATTTATAAAATGGCTACTCGCATATATACAAAAACATAATTTTAAAATTTTTGGTTGGTATCGTATTATCATTGCGATAATCTTTTTGATTATTTTAATATTTTAAAAATAAAAAAACCATATCAATAAATATGTGTACCTTGGAATTGTGTCTTACGACATGAATCAAGGCTAAACAATTTATCAATATGGCTTTGGGGTCGGTCCAATTAAGCTCCGCCCTTAACGTTTTCACGTTACTGTTTGAATGACTTACTATTATCTATTAGATTTTGCATTTAAAAGAATTTCTAAAAGAATAATAAATTTTTCAAATAAACAGTTTTGGTTTTTAGAGAATTCCTTTTGGCCTCATCAAGTGAGATGGTGTCATTTCACAAGTTCCAATCGGATATATACTTTATCATCAATAAATATTTTTTGCAAGTAATCAAAAAATAAACTGTGAATAAATTATTTATAAAATTTTCATGTTATAATTTTATAAATTTAAAAAGTTTGAGCTATTTTATTTATGCAACTAAAATCTATAAGTATGCAAGGCTTTAAAAGCTTTGCAAAAAAAGTAAACATAGATCTATCTACTCCTGTCACAGGAGTAGTTGGTCCTAATGGATCAGGAAAATCAAATGTTGCAGAATCTATCCGTTTTGTGCTTGGAGAGCAAAGTATGAAAGGTCTTCGTTCTAAAAGTGGTAGCGATCTTATCTTTAAAGGTTCTTCATTTCTTTCCTCTCTTTCTAGAGCTAGTGTTTCTATATATTTAGATAATACAGAAAAAAAAATAAATGAAAAAATTCTAAGTAAAAATAGTGAGATAAATGATACACTTTTAAATTTCATAAATTTAGATGAGATTATACTAACAAGAGAAATATATTCTGATGGAGCTAGTGAGTATTTGATAAATGGTACAAAGGTAAGATTAAAAGATGTACAAGAATTATTAGCAATGGCAAATATCTCCGCATCATCACACACAATAGTAAATCAAGGAGAGGCAGACAGGATACTTCTTTCAAATAATACAGATAGAAGAGAAATGATAGAAGAAGCTCTAGGACTTCGTATTTATCATATGCGCATAAAAGAAGGAGAGAAAAAATTGGATAAAGTCCATTCTCATTTACAAGAAATTGACTTACTTCGTAGAGAAAATATTCCTCATTTAAGCATGTTAAAAAAACAAGTAAAAGAACTTGAAAAAAGAGAAGAAGAAATAGATACTGCTACAAAAATGCTTAAAGTATATTTTTATAAAGAAAATAAAAATATAAAAGCTAAAAAAGAAGAAATAAGACATCATGAAAATATTTTTGAAAAAATAAACATAATAGAAGATGAACTTATAAATTTATCTAAAGATAAAGAAAATATCATTGATAATAATCAAAATACTGAGATTCAAAAAGAAATAGAAAAGATAATAGAAGAAATAAAATATGAAGAAGAAAAATTAAATATATTAAATAAAGAAAAAGACATTTTATATAAAGAAGTAATAAATCTTGATCTTGAAATCAAATTCTTAGAAAAAAAGAGAATAGAAATATCAAATAAAAATACAAATTTAAATAATATAAAAGAAGATATAGAAAACTATATTATAAATAGGCATTCATTTAGATCTTTTGAAGGAAATAGAGATCGTCTTTGGCATAACATCTTATCTTTATATGAAGCAAAAAAGTATGAAGAACTAAAAACAGATTTACTTTTAGCAAAAGATGAGGAAAAAGAATTCTTCAATGAAATAAAAAAAGAAGAAACACAAAAAGAAAGAGAAGGATTGAAAAATCAAGAGATAGAAAATAATTTTGAAGATGAAATAAATTCCTTAAAATCTACAGAAAAAGAAAAACAAATCAAGCTTGAAGAATTAATTTATTTAAAAAATAATTTAGATAAAGAGATTAGTATAAAAATAGAGAAGAAAAATAGACTAAATGGAGAAGAAAAAGAAAAATCATACAAAATAGACAACAATATACTCTCCTTAAAACTTGAGCTTGAAAAATTAAATTCAGTAAAAGAAAGTATTAAATTAAAAACAGAAAATATAGAAAATCAAGAATTTAGTTTTGAAAATTTATTAAAAGAAATGAGCGTCCTTATAGGAAGTTACGCATTTCAATACAAAACTTTTGATGAAGAATCTGTCGATGAAGATGAGAGAAATTTTATCAATCTTGAGCAACATGATCTACTACGAAAAATAGAAAGAAGTAAAATCAAAATAGAAGAAAGTGGAATAATAAATGCAGGAGAAATACTTGAAGAATATAAAAATCTTTCTGAAAGAGATTCATTTTTATCTGGCGAAATAGCAGATCTTGAAAACTCAAGAGTTGGGCTTGAAAACCTAATTAGAGATTTAAAAGATACTTTACTTATAGAATTTAATTCTGGGCTACAAAAAATAAATTCCAACTTCAATACTTATTTTGATGAAATATTTCCAGGAGGAAAAGCTTCTCTTACTATTGAAAAGATAGAAAAAAAAATATCTTTAGAAAACGAAGAAGAAATGGAAGAAGAGAAAATAAAAGATCCAGGAATAGAAATATCTGTAAACCTACCAGAAAAAAAAGTAAAAGATCTGCAAATGCTTTCTGGTGGAGAAAGAGCTCTCGCCTCTATCGCTCTTATCTTTGCTATGTCTTCTATCAATCATCCACCATTTATGGTGCTTGATGAGACAGACGCGGCCCTTGATGAATCAAATGCAAGAAAATATGGAAAAATGGTCAGAAGACTCGCAGAAAGATCAAAATTACTCGTCATTACACATAATAGAGAGACTATGAATCAATGTGATGTACTTTATGGAGTGACTGTCAGTGCAGAAGGTTGCTCAAAATT
>JAGOTK010000014.1 GCA_018061825.1 Minisyncoccota bacterium | reverse complement strand
AATAAAGAAGATTATGATTCTGGAATAAAAAATTATGGAGATTTTGATACATATACAAAAGAAAATAAAGAAAATGAAGAAAATAAAAGACAAAAACAAGAAGAAGCAAGAAAAAATGATGAAGCAAAAAGAATTCAAGGTATAAAAGCAGATCAAGATCTCAGAACTGAAATGCTAGATACAGCGAAAAGAAGATATGGTGAAAATTCTGATGAAGCAAAAAGAGGAAAAGAAGAGGAAGATTCCAATCATTCTAATGATGATTATAGAGAAATAATATAAAATGATGTTTGACTTTAAATTTCAAAAATGATAGGTTTTTATTAGTTTAAAACAATAAACAATGAAGTTAAAAGATTTTGTTTTTCTATTATTTGGCTTTATTCTTGGGATTTATTTGTCTATAGCAGGGTATAAGAATATTTTTGGTGTAGAGATTTTAAATTCCTTCCTTCTTTTTTTATTTCCTTTAATAATATTTATCTCTTTTATTGTGAAAGAAGAATCAAAAACTTTGCAATTTTTTTTATTTTCTTTTATTTTTGGAGTATTATTTATAGCTATTTTTTGTATTTTGGTAGATAAAGAAAAATATATAAATATAGAGAAATATGTCTTGATATATACATTTTCAGGAGTTTTTGGGAGGATTTTTAGGACATATTTAAAAATGAAAAAAGAAGAAAGCTAATTTTCAAGACCCTCTATAAAAGGAATAGGGGGTCTTTTTCTTAATGTTCATATTTGACAAAATAAATCTCTTGTGGTAGGATACTATTATCTTATTTTATATAAGTATTTGGTATTATTAGCTTTTAATTAATAAAATTATGAAAAATATTTTAACAAAAATCGTAACAGTGTATGTAGTAGTAGCAGCTATAGCTTTAATCTTAAAGACTGGAGACAATATGCTAGCAAAAGCTTCAACTTCAAATGTTGCAGATCAATGTGGAGTAAACAATGGTTGGATTTGGAATGGTACACAATGTGTAAATGTCTGTGATCAGAGTCATCCTTGGGATTTAAATCAACAAAAATGTTCAAATGGATATGGATACTATGGGAATTCTGGATCTGGATATGTTTCTGGTAATTCAAATTATACTGGAAATTGTAGTGCTTATGGATCCAATTTTTCTTGGAACGGCTCATATTGTGTTCAAATAAATTCAGGACCAAATGCTACATATAATGGTAATCCTTTTAACGGAGGATATACTACTCCAATTTACAATTACAATTCTACAAATAATAATGGATATTATTATAATGATTATAATTATGTAGCTTCTGCTCCAAATATATATAGAGATGATTGTAATCCATGTAATTACAATTACAACAGATGTAGCTCATGTAATTATAATTATAATGACTGCTACTCATGTAATAATAATTACAATAATTGTAATTCATGTAACAACAATAATTATTACACATCTGGCAACTCTTGTAATTCTTGTGGATATGTAAGTTCTCCTTCAAAAGTTGTAACTACATATTATATATACACTACGACTACAGTATCATCACCTTATTATTCAAATTATGCTTATCTAGGTAATAATTATAATACATACAATAATAATTATTGGGATTGTGATTATAGTGATTATTCTAATATAGGATATTACGATATATACGGAAATTATCATTTTTAATTTAAAATTTTAATTTAAAATAAAACTCCTTCAAATCTGAAGGAGTTTTATTTTTTTTAGGATTATTTTTTAATGATATAATATAAAAATATTTATGTCAGATTTTTCTTTTAATTCACAAGAATCTACTTCATCTTTAAATAATGCTTCAAAATTTTCTTCACCAGAAGAGGAGGTAAAGTTTTTGCGTGAAGAGATTTCTAAAAGACAAGAAGTCACTAGGAATTTTAGTGAAAGAATCACAAGAGAGGATCATGTAAAAGATATTTTGAGAGAGCATTTATCTTTATCTGCAGAAGAAGTTTTGCCAAAGCATATACCTGTAAATGATTATGAAAAGAAAAAGCTTTTAGATGGCTTAAAAGAAAAAAAGACAGATGAGCAAGTCTCAGATCTGGTATCTATCATGCTAGATAAAGGTATACACTCTGCTATATCTATAGTCAGGGATATGAAAGATAAAGAATTAGAATCTGATTTTCATAGATTCGTTGTCAATTTTTTATTGATGCCCCATGATGACAGTCTAGAAAAGAGTCTAAGTAGAACAGAATGGAAAGCTTTAAATTTCAAGCTATATGAAGTCATACTTCCAGATAATAAGTCAAAAGAAGAAGGTAAAACAGTCAAAGATTTTATTTCTTTTATGGAGCAATTTTATGCGAGTATGCTTTCTATTGCAAAAGATATACAAAATAAAGATAATGATTATTATACTTTAGAGATTTCAAAGCCAAATGATTCAAATGAAGTTTCTTTTTTTGTGTCTATATACAAAGATGTCTCAGATCTTTTTGAAAAGAGTCTTTTAGGTTTATTTCCAGATGCTACTATCAGATATTCAAATGAAGATTATAATATTTTTTCTAATACTGGATTTCAAGTAGCAGCTTATGCAGTAGGAGTAAAGACATCAGCTCTTCCTTTCAAGACTTATGACAAGATGGATGGTGATCCTATCTCACTTATAATGTCAGCTTTCACAAAACTTCAAAAAAAAGGAGAAGGGGCAGCACTTCAAATAATAGTTCGTCCAGCTGGAGAAAAATTTTTTAAAAAATATAGCAACATGCTAGAAAGTCTAAGAAAAGGTCAGACATTAAAAAGAATATTAGATAAAGAATCTTTTGTAAAAGATTTTATCCTCACATTTCAAGAAGCAAATAGGACAAAAGAAGAAGTGGAAAAAGATAAAGCTAAACCAAAAAAGCTCGAAGATGAAAAAGCAGAACAAAATATAGCAAAGAAAATGGAATCTACAATTTTGGATACAAATCTAAGATTGATTGTAAACGCGGAAGATTTACAAAGAGCAAAAAGTATTTTAAATGAGATCGCTTCTACTTTTAGTCAGTATTCTGAGACAGAGAGCAACTCTCTTCAATTTAAAGTCCTAGAAGGCAAAAGGTTGAATGAAGAAATCCATAATTTTATTTACAGACTTTGGAATGATGATGAGAGTCTTCCTTTAAATTTTAAAGAGCTTGCGACTTTTTATCATCTACCTAGCTATGTAAAGAATTTTTCTCAATTAAAAAAGACAGATTCTTCATCTGCGCCTGCACCTATGGATCTTCCTCAAGATGGACTCTTTATCGGTACAAATGTATTTCGTCATCTTTCTACAAAGATTTTTCTTCCTGAAAAAGATAGATTGCGTCATGTGTATGTGATAGGACAGACAGGTACTGGAAAATCTGTAATGCTAAAGAACATGATTATTCAAGATATAAAAGCTGGAAATGGTTGTTGCTTTATAGATCCACATGGTCAAGACTTACTTGAAATACTAGGAAATGTACCAAGAGAAAGATGGGATGATGTTATTTATTTTGATCCTGCATATACAGATAGGCCAATGGGTCTAAATATGATGGAGTTTGATCCTAATAAGCCAGAGCAGAAAAGCTTTGTGATAAATGAGCTACTTTCAATATTTAAAAAGCTTTTCGCAGAGGCTTCACCTGAAAGTATGGGTCCAGCCTTTGAGCAATATTTTAGAAATAGTGCAGGTCTTGTGATGGAGCATCCAGAAAGTGGAAATACTTTATTGGATATATCTCGTGTACTTTCTGATAAAGATTATCGTGAATACAAATTAGCAAAATCTAAAAATCCTCTCATAAATCAATTTTTCAAAAACGCTGAAGCTACAACTGGTGAGCAAGGCTTTGAAAATTTTGTACCATACATCACAAGTAAATTTGATGTCTTTGTATCAAATGAGATAATGCGTCCTATAATTTCTCAAGAAAAGTCTTCATTTAACATTTCAGAAATAATGGATAACAAAAAAATATTTTTAGTAAATCTTTCAAAAGGAAAATTGGGCGAGATAAATGCAAATCTCATAGGTCTAGTCTTAGTAGGTAAATTTTTAATGGCGGCACTGGGTAGAGACAATCCAGAGTCAAAGCCTCCATTTTATTTGTATCTTGATGAATTTCAAAATATATCAACTCCTTCGATTTCCGCTATTCTTTCTGAAGCGAGAAAGTATAAATTATCTTTGACAGTAGCTCATCAATACATAAAGCAATTACCAGAAAATATAAAAGCTGCCGTATTTGGAAATGTGGGAAGTAAAATAGTATTTCGTATTTCCGAAGAAGATGCAAAATTTTTAGAAGCTAGCTTTACTCCAGCTTTTACATATAGCGATATTATGAAAATAGAAAATTTAAATGCCTACACATCTCTACTTATAAATGATTATCCACAAAAGCCTTTTAATATAAAAGAAGAATACAATTCAAGAGGGGACAAAGATACAAGAGATGCATTAAAAGAGATCTCTTATCAGAAATATGGTAGAGACAAAGCAGAAGTAGAAGAAGAGATAATGAAAAAGTTTAAATTGTAAATAAAAATCACTCAGAATTCTGAGTGATTTTTATTTGAGGATTATTTTTGATTTATTTACTTGCTCTTTCTACATATTCTCCTGTTTCTGTATTTACTACTATATTATCTCCTTCTTCTAAGAATAGTGGAGCGATGACTTGCGCACCTGTCTCTATTGTCACTACTTTTCCACTACTATTTCCTGCTGTATTTCCTTTTACACTTGGAGGAGCAGAAGTTATTTTAAATGTCATCTTGATTGGAAGTTCTACGCCTATTATCATTTCTTCATCGTCATCATTTGTAAATATTTTTGCATCTACGAGATTATCTGTCTTTAAGAATTTTACTTCTTTTCCTATCACGTCATCAGCAATAGTAAATCTTGTAGCAGAATCTTTTTCTTCACAAAACCAATTTTCTCCTTTATTCTTAAAAAGAAATTTGATAACTCTCTTTGAGATATCTGCTTCATCTACCATATCAGATGCATGAAATGTAGCAGGTATCACCTTTCCATTTATTAGATTGCGAAGCTTTACTTGATTTTGAGGCTTTCTTTGTTGTGTACGAGCTACATGATATTCAAG
>JAGOTK010000011.1 GCA_018061825.1 Minisyncoccota bacterium | reverse complement strand
TTTTTGGATCTGTAACTCCAACAACAACTAACATGAACGCTGGAACAACAGGAGGAACTGTATGGTCATCAACACTTAATGTTGGTACTAGAGCAGTAAATCTATCATCATTTACATTCAAGATGGTAGGATCAGCTCCAGTTGACGCTCTAGCTAATGTAAAGCTTTATGTAGATGGAGTACAATTTGCAAATGCATCAGCATTTTCTGCTAATGGATATGTAACATTCTACTCAGCTTCTCCTTTAGCGCTTACAACAGGATCTCATACATTTGATGTGAGAGCTGACATTGTAAAAGGCTCAAGTAGATCATTCTATGTAACTATAGAAAATGCAGGCGATATCGCTCTTCAAGACTCACAACTTTACGGTGCAAATGTATCTGTAAAGAATGGTTCTCTTTCAGGAAATATCGTTTCTAATCTATACGCTGGAACAATCACAATTACAGGTGGTTCATTAACAATTTCACAAAATTCAGCATTCACTGCTTCATCTCTAGTAGGAGGTTCAACAAACCAAGTACTTGGATCATTCAAGTTCTATGCTTATGGTGAAGATGTTAAAGTTCAATACCTTGCAATTAATGCGACAGCTACAGCAACATTATCTCCAACTTCAACAGCACTAAACAATGTGACTGTATATGTAAATGGAGCTCTTGTATCTTCAGCAGTAACAGCAACATTAGGTTCAAACCAAACAATCAGTTTAGGTTCAAACTTAATTATCCCAGCTGGATCTTCAGCAATTGTTGAAGTAAAAGGTGACCTTGTAAACTCAAGTAGTCAAAATATTACTTCAGGTACTGTAAGAGTAGATGTAGTATCATCTGGTTCTACAGCACAAGGACAATATTCATACAATACAATCACTGTACCTGCAGCAACAGGACAAGGATTGTCAATTAATAGTGGTAATGTATCATTTGGTGCAACAGCAGGATTCACAGCAGCAAACATTTCAAAGAATCAAGCAATGGTTAAAATTGCATCATTCTCATTGCAAGCTGGATCAGCAGAAGCTATTAATGTAACAAACGTTAATATCCTTCTAAATGGATCTTCAACACCTGCATCAGAATATACAAACCTAAAAATCACTGATGGTTCACAAACTCTAGTACCAACTTCTGGAACAAATAATTTCCCAGTAAATTATGATGTTGCAGCAGGTTCTACAAAGACTATCGAAGTGTGGGTAGGTACACTTGAAATTGCAAATGGTAAAACTATCATCGCATCTTCAACTGTAACTTACAGAGGAAAGACTTCATCTGTAACAAATACTGTATCAGCAACTGCTCCAGCAATGACAGCAGCAACTGTATCAGTAAATGCACCTACACTAGTATCAGCTTCAACACTTGGAGCTAGATATGTGATCGGTGGAAATACAGTTAATTCTGTAGCAACATACAATGTTACTTCAACAAATGGTAATGCAACATTAAATGATCTATCATTTACAGTTGCAGGATCAGGAGTAGAGTCTCTAACAATTGATTCTGTAACAGCACCAGTAGTTGGAACAGCAGTTAATTTCTACGGTATTAATCTTTCAGTTCCATCAGGAACAACTGGACTAAATATCCCAGTAGCAATTAAATACTCAGCAGTAACATCAGCTAATCAAGGAGGAGTGGCATCAGGAGCAACAAGCTCAATTACACTTTCTTCAATGAAATACACAGCAGGAGGAACACAAACTACAGCTGCTCAATCTGTAGCTGCAAATACAATGACTCTAGTAGCTTCATTACCAACAGTAAAGAAGACTTCAACAGGTCAATCATTTAATGTAGGTACTACAACAAATGCAAAGATTGGTACAATTACTGTATCAGCTGATACTAAGGGAGATGTGACAATGTTCGCATTACCTTACTCAGTATCTGCATCTAATGTAATTGTTAAAGCAAATGGAACAGATGTTACACAAATCTCTGGTACAGCTTCAGCAACAAGTACATTATTTGCTGCAGGATATAGAATTGCTGCAGGAACTTCTGTAACATTCGATATCTATGGAGACGTAGTAAATGGTGGTACAACTTCATCAACATATGATGTAAGTGTTGGATCAGCAGCTTCATTCAAATGGTCTGATATAGTTGACGGAATTACAGCAATTGGATCAGCAGCAAAGTTTGGTTCTCTACTAACAACATACAATAACTAGTCTGTGTCTAATTCTATAAATATTTATCAAGAGTAATCTTTGTAAATGTTTAATGAAAGAATAATTAATTTATTCTAAACACAAAAAAGTTTTCGAGTTGTAAATCGAGAAAAACAAAAACCCCGCAAGGGGTTTTTGTTTTGTTAAATTTTTTAAAATAAAATCATTTTTATTGTTATAATATATATAATATAATAATTAGAATAATGAAAACCAATCTGCAAAAAATTTTAATACTCGGTGTTTTTGTTTTCTTTTTTTCTTTTTTTTATTCTTATTCACAAGATGTCTCTACTTTACAAAATCAGATAAATGATAGAAGTAGTCAGATTAAAAAGCTACAAGCTGAGATAGACGCTTATACAAATCAAGTCGCAGGTACAGAAAAAGATGCAAAAGATTTAAAGTCTGCGATATCAAATCTTGAATCTCAGAAAAGTGTTCTTTTAAATCAGATAAATTTGACTAATTTAAAGATTGTGGATATTCAAGATAATATTTCAAATACAGTTGATAATATTTCTCAAAATAAATCTCAAATAGATAAAAATAAAGAATCTCTTTCTAAATCTTTACTTGAGATGAAAATAAATGAAGATAATAATACATTTTTTGTAAATATTTTAGGAAATGAAGGCAAGACTTTCAGCTCTTTTTTAGAAGAGACTTTTCGTCTTCAAAAATTAAATGAATATATAAACAAAAAAGTTAACGATATACATTTACAGATAGACAGTCTAAATACTAGTAAAAATATATATGAAAAACAAAAGACAGATCTCTCAAATTTTTCTAAAGATTTATCTATTCAAAAGACTCTCGTAGCACAAAACCAAAGCTCAAAAAATACATTATTAGTAGAGACAAAAAATAAAGAGAAAAATTATTTAAAGCTTATAGCTGATAGAAAGAAAAAGGTATCAGATCTTGAAAGTGAAATCACAAGTTTTGAATCAAAAATAAAATACATATTAGATAAATCTAAATTACCAACTGCTGGATCTTCTCCATTTCAATGGCCACTATCAAAGTTTTTAATCACACAATATTTTGGTAAGACTAGTTTTTCAAGTACAGGTGCATACAATGGCAATGGACACAACGGTATAGACTTTGGAGTGCCTGTAGGTACACCACTTTATGCAATAGGCGATGGAGTGATCATGGGTACTGGAAATACTGATGAAGCTTGTCCTAGAGCGTCATATGGAAAGTGGGTACTTATAAAACATAAAAATGGAATAAGCTCTTTATATGGACATATGTCTATTATAAGTGTATCTCCAGGACAAACTGTAAAAGCTGGAGAGCAAATTGGAAGAACAGGATACACAGGATACGCTACTGGTCCACATCTTCATCTCACTTTAATGGTAAGTGAAGTGACTAAGATTTTTGGACCTAAAGAATACAAAAGTAGGACTTGTGGTACTTATCTTATAATGCCATATGCCCCTTTAAATGCTTACTTAAATCCCGCAGACTATCTTCCAAAAAAGTAATTTCTGTCAATTTGTATATTTACTATATTTTTCCTTGCATTATTTTTTTCTTTATGATAATATACGAAAACCTAAATATGTTTAATAAATTCACTAAAAGTTAAGTAGCTACTAAGACGTGTTTTTAGTAGCCGCTTAAAAAAGCGGTTTTTATTTTAAAAAATTTAGATAAGTAATTTGTCAACAGAATCCTATAGCATTATCAATTTAGTGTCCCAAAACATTTGGGGTCTTTTCAGATAATGTATATAGATATAATTAAAGGTAATTAAAAATTGTATTAACTATCTCTTTTAAAAGAGATAGTACGAGATAAAAATAGTATGACAGCGGTGTCATAAAAATGGTAAATATATTTCTTGATAAGAAATAAGAGTATAAGGTGGATGCCTTGGTTCAAGGAAGCGATGAAAGACGTGTTCAGGCTGCGATAAGTTTCGGGGAGGTGCCTAACAACCTACGATCCGGAAATTTCTGAATGAGGAAACTCTACTCAAGTAATGTTGAGTAATCTGGGGAGCATATCTTCAGAGGCGAACTCGGGGAAGTAAAACATTTCAGTACCCGAAGGAAAAGAAAACAAAGTTTATTCCGCAAGTAGCGGCGAGCGAAAACGGAGGAGCCCAAACCAATTGTAGTAATACAATTGGGGTTGTAGCCTAAGAATGTAGAATTATCTAGAGGAGTTATAAAAATTGATGATAGATTAAGTTATTGGAAAGTAACGCCACAGAGGGTGATAGCCCCGTAATCGAAATTTTCAATTCTCTTTTATTCTTAGTGCTGAGTAATTCGAGACACGAGTAGCTCGGATGAATCTGCCGGAACTAACCGGTAAGGCTAAATATTCCTTGAGACCGATAGTGAACTAGTACCGCGAGGGAAAGGTGAAAAGAACCCCGGTGAGGGGAGTGAAATAGAACTGAAACCTTATATTTACAAGGAGTTGAAGAGGTCTTGTACCTCGACAGCGTGCCTATTGAAGAATGAGCCAACGAGTTGTATTGTCGAGCTAGGCTAAGCAGCATAAAGTTGTGGAGCCGCTAGCGAAAGCGAGTGTTAATAGCGCGAAAATTTGTTCAACAATACAGACCCGAAGCCGGATGAGCTACCCATGAGCAGGGTGAAGCCTGTCGAAAGACAGGTGGAGGCCCGAACCAGTAAGTTGTGCGACTCTTTTGGATGACTTGTGGGTTGGAGTGAAAAGCTAATCGAATTCGGTAATAGCTGGTTCTCGTCGAAATATTTTTTGGAATAGCGTCAGATGGTCCCTTTAGGGGTAGAGCACTGGAAGGTTTTGACTAGTAGAAATACGGCAACACCTATCAAACTCCGAATACTAAAGGTTAATAGTCTGGCAGTCAGACTCCGGGGGCGAAGCTCCGGCGGTCAAAAGGGAAACAGCCCAGATCTAAAATTAAGGTCCCTAAGTATATGCTAAGTGTAAGCGAGGATGTGAAGTTTCATTGACAATGAGGATGTTGGCTTAGAAGCAGCCATCATTGAAAGAAAGCGTAACAGCTCACCCATCGAGAGACTTTGCGCCACAGATGATCGGGACTCAAGCATATCACCGAAGTTTAGGGATTGAACATTTATTTGTTCAATCGGTAGACGAGTGTTCTTATCTGCGTTGAAGCGGAAGGGGTGACCCACCGTGGAGCGTTAAGAAGTACGAATGTTGGCACAAGTAACCGCAATGGGGGTGAGATCCCCCCACGCCGAAAGAATAAGGTTTCCTTCGCAATGTTTGTCAGCGAAGGGTTAGTCGGGCCTAAGCAGATGGCTATGCGCCGAATGCGATGGACAAAAGGTTAATATTCCTTTACTCCGTATAAATGTGATGGAATGACGCATTGTTGTAATTTACGCCACTTATCAGATTGTGGTCTTTGTAATGATTAGCTAGAGCATGTAAATCAGTTCTAGAATACTGAAAGTTATGAAGCGAAGCTTGTAGCAATACAAGTCAAGGTAGACGAGCACGGTGCCGAGAAAAGTTTCTACATCTACTGAATAGTAGATATTGTTTTGTGATTAATGAGTCTAGTTATCTATGACTTATTAATCACATAAATAATACTTTAAGTTTATATGGATCCGTACCGCAAACCGACACAGGTATTCAGGTCGAGAAGACTAAGGCGAACGAGTGATTTCTCCCAAAGGAACTAGGCAAAAAAGCAGCCGTAAGTTAGCAATAAGGCTTGCCCATAGCAATATGGGCCGCAGCGAAAGTTTCTCTGGCAACTGTTTATCTAAAACACAGCTCCATGCGAACTCGTAAGAGTATGTATATGGGGTGACACCTGACCAATGCGGGAAGGTTAAATATTGGTGGTCACATTCTGACTTTAATGATCTAATCTGAAAATTTTTTTAAAATTTTCTTCTATTTTTTAATTTATTAGAAAATAGATAGGATTATTTCAATGAAGTCAGAATGTGGCTGACTGATATAAGCCCCCGTCAATGTCGGCGATAACTATAATCGTCCTAAGGTTCTGGATATAAATTAATTTTTATGTCCGGAATGATTGGGACGATAAAATAGGTCGTGAATAGTTTTAGAAAACAAGTTTTAAATTCATTACACGATTAAGCTACCCCGCATCTTAGAAATATTAATGCGGTCAAATGTGGTTAACAAGAGACCAACGCCACACACCTGACTATCGAAAGATAAAGGTGAAGATAGAGTCCAACTTTTAAAGGAACAGTTGAGCGAAGTTCCTTGTCTGGTAAGTTCAGACGTGCACGAATGGTGTAATGACTGGGGAACTGTCTCTGGGAGTAGCTCGGTGAAAATACAATGGCGGTGAAGATGCCGCCTACCTGCAGATAGACGAAAAGACCCCGTGAGCTTTACTCTAGCTTGGTATTGTGTTTATTAATTTATTGCGTAGAATAGTGGTCAGAGGTTTGATGTTGTAGGTTTCGGCTTACATCTACTCGACAGTGAAATAGCCATCTTTAAATTGATAAACACTAACCTCAACGGAAAAAACGTTGAGAGACAGTATCTGGTGGGGAGTTTTACTGGGGTGGTACCCTCCTAAAAAGTAACGGAGGGGTTTATTAAGGTCAGTTAGGCGCGAATGGAAACCGTGCCGATAGTGTAATGGCATAAACTGGCTTGACTGTAAGACGGGCATGTCGAGCAGATACGAAAGTAGAACATAGTGAACCGACAATTCGCATTAGATGCGGTTGAGGATTAACGGATAGAAGCTACCACGGGGATAACAGGCTAGTTCCGCCTAAGAGTTCATATCGACGGCGGAGTTCGGCACCTTAACTTATGTTACAAGTTCTAAGAACAAACATACATCGGGGTGCCTAGGGCAGTAATGCACTATAAAAAATATTTAGCTATATGCTGGAACTCCTGGCCAAAATAGTATAATTTGACTCAAACAGTAATCTGAAAAGATAAGCTGAGTAGTTTAAAAACAAAATATACGCAGGACGATCAGCAGGGAAGACTTCTAAGTTTAGAAATAAATATGAAGAACCCTCAGAGACTACACGCTAAACTCCTAATTAATTTTAGGATGAAGATATAGTCCAATCCTCACAGTAATGTGGGAAGATACGTGTTTCGTCACACGTGCAATAGGAGATTTAAGATAGATTAGAACCAGACAGCGATGTCGGCTCATCTTATCCTGGGGGTGGAGAAGCTCCCAAGGGTATGGCTGTTCGCCATTTAAAAAGATACGCGAGCTGGGTTCAAACCGTCGTGAGACAGGTTGGTCTCCTATCTACTGCAGGCGCTTGGAATATTGAGGAGATTTGTCTCTAGTACGAGAGGACCGAGATGAACTGACCTCTGGTGTGTGGGCTCTAGCGCTAGCTGGACCGCCCAGTAGCCAAGTCGGGAATGGATAAGTTCTGAAAGCATCTAAGAACGAAGCCAACTCCAAGATAAGTATTCTATAAGGGTCGTAAGAGATTATTACGTTGATAGGATCTAGATGTAAGCACAGCAATGTGTTCAGTCAAGGATTACTAATAACCCGCACTTATCAAGAAATATGTTTATCATTATTGAAAATATTTTTATCAATACAAAATCACTATTGAATTCTAGAAGTTATTTTTTATTTAATTCTTGTAATTATTTTTAAATTAATTTTTAGAATTCAATAGTGATAATAATTATCATTAAACTAATAGTGGGGTATTAAACGCATTTATCTAATAAAATAGGTAAGTTTGATACTCCGCTATAAACCAAATTATATCTATAAATAGGATTTTGATACTCGAAAGTAATATTTCGAGTACTCTGTTCTCCCGATTCAGATGAAAGGTAACACACCATCCCATTTCGAACTGGATCGTGAAGATTTCACTCAGCGATGGTAGCGTTTTTCGCAAGAGTAGCTTTTCGGGAGAACAGAGTACTTGAAGCAATTCAAAATATTCTAATAAAAACACCTTGATTTATCAAGGGGTTTTTATTTTTTTCACTTTTAATATTTATTATTATATTTGACAAATATTTATAAAATGATATAGTTAAATAAGATAAACAAGTAATTTTTTAATTTTTAAATATTTTAAAATGGAAGAGGAAAGTGTAATAGGTAAATATACAGAAATTTTACCTCTTCTAAAAAAGATTTTAGAAGATGAAGAAAAAATAAAAGAAAATGAAAAATATAAAATAGATGCAAGTTGTAAAAACAAAGGTCTGTATTATAAAAAATCAGTAGAAACAATAAGAAATTTTTTAAACAAAAAAGGACAAAGAGTCCGTGAGTATCATTGCGATTTGTGTAATTATTGGCATCTTACTCATAAAATTTAAAATTAATTTAAAAAAAAGACAAAAAAGACAAAAAAGACAAAAAAGCCTAAGATTTTAGGCTTTTTCTTTTTGCTTTAATTTAGATTTTATGTTATATTCTTATTTGTAAACCAAAGAAAAAGGTGAATCAAATATAAAGATTCTTAAAATAAAAACCTTTGGAGGTCGAACTAAAAAAGCTTTTATTAGCTTTAGCGTTTACCTGAAATTCCTATACTTTGGTTTAGGAATTTTAGTTTTATAAAAATCAAAATATTATGGCTTTAAATAAAAATCAAAAATCTGAATTAATAGAAAAATATTCTATGATTCTAGATAAAGCAAAGACTTTCGTTTATGTAAAATTCAAGGGTCTTTCAGTGAAAGATACAGAATTATTAAGAAAAAATCTTTTTGCAGAAGGTATTTCTTACAATGTGGTTAAAAAAACTCTTTGGAACAGAGCTGTTGATACTAAAAAAATCTCTGGCGATAAACCAGAAGTGGAAGTAGAAATGGCCGTTATTGCAGGAATAGATTTACTCTCTCCAGCAAGAATTGCAAATGATTTTGCAAAAGAACACAAAGGTTTATTTTCAATTGTGGGAGGAATATTTGACGGAGTTTTCAAAGATGAAAAATCTATGATGGAAATAGCAACAATTCCTTCAAGAGAAGTTCTTCTTTCACAAATTGCTTTCTTATTAAAATCTCCAATGCAAAGATTGGCTATTGGTATAAATGAAGTAGCAAAGAAAAAATAATAAAACATTATCAGTTAGTTAATAATTAAAATAAAATTATGGAAAAATACGCAGACTTGTTAAACAAAATCGAGGCTATGTCAGTACTTGAATTAAATGAATTAGTAAAAGCAATTGAAGAGAAATTTGGTGTATCTGCAGCAGCAGTATCAGCAGCTCCAGCAGGAGGTGCAAGTGCAGAAGCTGAAGAAAAAACATCTTTCACTGTTCATCTTGAAGCAGCAGGAGAAGGAAAAATCGCCGTTATGAAGGTAGTTAAAGAATCTTTGGGACTTGGTCTTAAAGAAGCTAAAGACCTTGTAGACGGAGCTCCTATTGATCTTAAAAAAGATGTAAAGAAAGAGGATGCTGAAACTCTAAAGAAAGCTCTTGAAGAAGCTGGAGCAAAAGTATCATTAAAGTAATTTAAAATACTCTTAAAACAATAAAAAGACTCTCTAATTTATTTTAGAGAGTCTTTTTATTAAACACACTTTCTATTTTTTTCAATATTTTCTTTTAAAATCTAATATGTTAGTATTTTTATATAAATCTTAATGATTTTTTAAATATATGGATTCTCTAATAAAAATTTTTCAATCTGAAAGTGGTGATATAAGACTAAAGACTCTTAGATTTTTTCTTGCAAATAATAATAATTCATTTAGTCTTCTCGATGTAGAAGAAGGTACAAGGATAAGAAAAGATAAATTAAAAAAGGAATTAGCTTTTTTATCTTTGTCTAAATTCTTAATAAAAAATAATCACACAAAAGGTGGCTCTAGTTATAAACTAAATCAAGATTTCGAACACAAAGAAGCTTTATATTCTCTAGTCTTTGATTTTGAAAATATGAATAGAAAAATAATCATAGATAAATTAAAGAAGATAGGTAGAATTAAATTATTTTATTTTACAGGATTATTTTTAAATGACACAGATACAGAAGTTGATATCTTAATAGTCGCTGATAATATAAAACCAAAAGAGATGCATAAAGCATTACTAGATTTAAATTCATTATTTGCTTCTAAGATAAGAGTATTGATAATGGATGTAGAAGAATATAATTATAGATACAAGATGTTTGATAGATTTTTAAGATTAGTTTTAGAAGGTAAAAAAATAGTAGTTATAGATAAATTTGCAAGTGAAATATAAAATTATATTTCAAATTAAATATTTTTTGTGGATAAAAATTTTTAACATATTTTTATAATGATATAATTTAAGTATATAAAGTAAAATCTTTATTTATTAGAATAAATAATAAAATTATAAAATTATGTTAGGACAATATGTAGATGTATTAGGAAGAGAATTGATTGATGTTTCTATAAGAGTTGTATCTTTTCTTCCTAATTTTATAGTAGGTATCGTTATATTACTTGCAGGTTGGTTGTTTGGTTTAATTTTAGGTAGAGCTACTGTTCATATTTTTGATATTACTAAGGTAGATCATTTATTTGGAAAGTTAGGCCTAAATCACATAACTAAAAGAAGTGGTCATAATGTTTCTGTTGGTATTTTTTTTGGAGAATTAATTAAATGGTCAGTTATAGTCGCGTTCTCTTTAGCTGCAGCAAATATATTTGGTCTATATTATATTTCTTCTTTCTTATTAAGTATATTAGGATATCTTCCTTCTGTATTTATAGCAGGATTTATACTTATAATAGCCAATGTTTTTGCAAATTTAGCTGAAAAAGCCATAGATGGATCAGCTAGGACTGCTGGATTAAAAGTTTTATTTGCAGGTACAATAGCAAAATATTCTATAATGCTTACAGGAATATTGGCAGCCTTAAATCAATTAGGTATCATATCAGTATTTGCTAATGCTTTATTTATTGGTATCGTAGCAGCACTTGCTTTAGCATTTGGATTAGCTTTCGGACTTGGTGGAAAAGATGCTGCAGGAAGAGTTATTGGTAAGATAGAGGATGATTTTACTAAAAAATAATAAAGTATTTTATTCTAATAATAAAATAAATATAAAACAAATACCGCTTTTTGCGGTATTTGTTTTATATGATAAAATGTATTTATGGATTCTAATTGGAGACAAAGCAGGAGAGCGCTTTTTATTTTATTATTTGTAGTAGTTATTTTAGGCTTGTCTGCTTATACTGTATACCCTTATTTCAATAAGTCTGCTACATGTTTTGATAATAAAGAAAATGGAGATGAAAAAGGTGTTGACTGTGGTGGCTTTTGTAAATTTCTTTGTGTCACAGAAGTCTTACCTCTGACTGTAAAAACTGTAAAAGCTATACCATCAGGTGGAAATCTTTATGATTTAGTAGCTTTATTAGAAAATAGAAATAAAGATAGAGACACAGAAGATGGTAGTATAGATTATACTTTTTATGTTTACGACAAAGCTGGATCTATCATAAAGACAGTGTCTGGATCTACAACTATACCTTTGGGTCAGACATTTCCAATAATAGTTCAAAATATACCAATAGACCTATCTAGTAGTAATCAAATTACTAATGTAATATTAAAAATTTCTGAAAATAAAAATTGGCAATCTCAAGATTCTGCTTTTGCAAATATTTTCTTTAAAATAGAAAGTACAGATTTTAAAGAAGATTTGAATGGTATTTCTCAATTAGAAATAAATATAAAAAATATTTCTAAAGCTTATTTTAGAAATGTCCCTGTGAGAGTAATAATTTATGATGGAGATCGCAATATTATAGCTGTAAATGAATCTCTGATAAAAGAAGTATCAGCAGGATCTTCAAAAGATATTTTCTTTACATGGAGAGAAGTTATCTCTGTAGAAGATCCTAAGATTGAAGTCTATTCTATAGTCACTCCATATACTTATATAAAATAAAGCATGAATTTTTTAGAAAATCTTAAATTTGATTTTATAAAGTTTTTCAAGAAAGGGGATTGGGTAATTTTCTTTTGTTTTTTTACTTTGATGATTTTTGGATTGGTCACAATGGCTCCTTTTGATTCTGATAATTCTATTTTTTGGAGACAATTATTGTTGATAGGAATTTCTGTCTTTTTTTTCTTTATTTTCTCCTTTATGGATATGAGATTTTTAAAAAATTCATATCTTGTGATTACGTTATATATATTTTTGATTAGTTTTCTTAGTTTTATATTTGTTTTTGGACATATAGCAAAAGGAGGTGCTCGTTGGTTTAATTTAGGATCTTTCTTTTTTGGACCATCAGAACCTATGAAGCTTGTGCTTATTATTTTATTTGCTAAATTTTTTTCAAAAAGACATTTAGATATTGCAAATATAAAAAACATAATCATTTCACTTATATATATGCTTATTCCAACAATGCTTGTCATGTTGCAGCCTGATCTTAGTACTGGTATCATTTTAACAATGATTTGGTTTGGCATGATTCTTGTCTCTGGATTATCTAAAAAACATATGGCGGTATTTTTTATTACAGGCTTTGTGTTGGCTGTATTGGGTTGGAATTTTTTTCTTCATGATTATCAAAAAAATAGAGTCTTAAATTTTATTAATCCAGGAAATGATATTCGCGGATCAGGTTGGAACGCTTATCAATCTATAGTCGCTGTAGGATCTGGTGGAATATTTGGAAAAGGTGTTGGATATGGCACTCAATCAAGATTAGGATTTTTGCCAGAGCATGAGACAGATTTTATATTTGCTTCATTTTTAGAAGAATGGGGAATGTTTGGTGGAATTTTAGTATTTATTTTATTTTTAATAATAATATTCAATCTTTCTCAAAAGAGTCTAAAGGCAAATTCTAATTTTGAAGCTCTTTTTATGATAGGAGTCTCTGTTTGGCTCATTGTACAGACTTCTATGAATATTGGTATGAATATAGGTCTTGTACCGGTCACAGGAGTTCCTCTTCCTTTTATGAGTCACGGAGGATCTCATTTAATTTTTGAAAGTATCGCTCTTGGCATGTGTGTAGGTATGAGTAGATATGGTAGAGTTGCGCATCTTTCAAAGCTTAAAAATGAATTTTTAGGATTAGAATAAGCATGTTAGAATGATTATAATTTATGCAAGAATTAGTTACAAAATATAAAGCTAAAGGCCAGGTGTTTGTAAAAGAAAAGTTTACTCGTGATGGCGCTGGATGGCTCTTATTACAGCAATTAATAATTGCTCCGATGAGTCTCATTACTACAGTGCTTTTGGCTAGAATATTATCAATTTCTGATTATGGATATTATAAATACATATTATCGATTTATAGTGTGGCTGCAATTTTTGGATTGACTGGTTTTTACAGTATAGCTTCTCTTAATATACAAAGAGGGCAAGATATTTTTTTTTATATAGGTTTTAAATATAGAAAAATATTACGATGGATACCTGCTATAATCTCATTTTTTATAGCAATTTATTATTTTTTAAATGGCAATGAATTTTTCGGTATTTTATTTTTAGTTACTATATTTTCTCATCTTTTTGTAGATCTTTATGATTTTTATGTTGTAGGTATTTCTGGAAGGGGAGATTTTAAATTAAATGCTTTTTTGAATATTCTAAATTATTTTGTTTCTTTTTTTCCTTCAATATTTGTAGCTTATTTGACTCATAATCTTTATTATGTTTTTGGAACAATGTATTTATTTCAGTTTATGTTTAGATTTATAGCATTTAAATATGTGGTTAAAAAATTAGATTATGTTAGAAGTGAGAATTTAAAAATAGACAAAGAAACAGAAAATGACTTTAAAAATGAATCTTTGTCTTTCTCTGTTAACAATATTTTTGCAAATCTTGGTGGTAATTTAAGTGGAGCTATAGTTTTTAACAGACTTGGGGCTGAGAGTAATGCTATATATTCTCTTGCTATAACTTTTGCTGATTTTGTCTATGGGATAATTATAGCCCCAACTTCAAAAGTATTATTCACATTGTCTAACATGACGAAGAATAATATTACAGTTAATAATAAAGCAATCTATGTGCGCTCTTTATTTAAAAAGTACTTTTTAGTATCATTTATATTGATGGCAGCTTCTATGATCGCTTTACCTTTTGTTTATAAAATTTTATTTGCAAAATATTTATTTTCTTATCATTATGCTGTCATATATTCTATATCTATATTATCAGTGACTTTTTATCCAGCATATTATTATTTTTTAGAAAAGAGAAAGTTAAAATTAATGAATATAATTCAGATATCAATTTTAGCGACTAATTTATTAGCTATGTTTTTTGGTTCTATGTATTTTGGGGTTTTCGGTGCAATATTAGTAGCAATATTTATTAGGTTTTTAAATAATTCAGTATATTTCTTAATGTTAAAAGCAGAGTAAAAATATGAAGAAAATTTTTGTTTCTATAATTTGGGGTTACTCTACACATATGTATGATTTTTCTCCAGAAGAAAATTATCATTTACATATTTTAAAAGAAGCTAAGTCTTTAGGTTTTTCTACTGTTGTTATCATAAAAGATGATCTCAAAAATATAGAAAGAGATCCAAATTTTGATAAAGATACAAAAGTATTTTATTACAGAAATATTTTTCAATTTTTATTTTTATTAATTAAATTTTCTATCACAAATAGTTTATTTTATGTTAATAGTTATGAATGGCAATCTTTTATTGTTCCTTTTATAGCAAAGAAGACAATATTTATGGCACATACTCAACCTAAAAGATCTAATTTTAAAAAACAAAAAATTCAAAATTTTGTATATAGATTTTTTACAAAGATTAGATTAAACAATGAAGAGGAGAAAAAGTTTTTATTACAGCAAGGTATTAATGAAAATAAACTTGAAATAGTACCATTAATTGTTTCTCAAAAAGTTTTTTATAAAATAGATAATTTAGAAAGAAAAGATCTTGTTTATTTTGGAAATATTACAGAAAAGAAAAATCTACTTACTATATTAAAAGCTTTTGATTTAATAAAATTATCAAGACTAGATATTAAATTAAATATAATTGGAAATATGTGGGATAAAAATATATCTAATTATATAAATAATTCAAAAAATAAAGATAGTATAATTTTGCAAGGATTTTTACCAAATGATATTTTAGCAGAAAAGCTTAATCAGAATCTATTATATTTAAATTCTTCTTTAGATGAAGGGCAGTGTGTAGCTGTTTACGATGCTGCATTATGTGGGTTAGGCCTTTGCTTGCCAAATATAATGTCTTTTATTGGCGTTTTTAAAGATAAAGCATTATTTCATGATGTTTATGATTTTGAAAAATTAGCAAATAATATTAATACATATTTAGATGACAAAGAACTGATAAGTAATCATGTTTTTAAAAATATAGAAATGATAAAAAATGAATACAGTATAAATGTTATTGAAGAGAAGTTGAAAAAGCTTATAATTAGCATATAATTTATGAGAAAATTTATAAAAAGAATTTGGAAAAAAATAATGTTTTCTTTAACAAAGATTTATTTATTTGATAAAAGTATTTATCTTGTAAATCAAATAGAGAATTTGCCAAAGTCTGAAAAGACTTACAGTCAATTTGGACAAGACTCTTATGTTTTTAATATTTTATTTAACAAAAGAAAAAGTGGAATATTTGTAGATGTTGGTGGTAATCATCCAATTATTTGTAACAATACTTTTTTATTTGAAGAAAATGGTTGGTCTGGATTAGCTTTAGAACCACAAGATAATTTGAGAAATTTGTGGATAGGTAATAGAAAGACTAAATGTTTAGATAATGTAGTAGGTCCAGTAAATAAAGATGTTATTTTTATAGAAGGAGATGAAAGTGAACATGGATTATCTGGTATACAAGGTTTTAATAAAGTTTCTAAGATAAAACAAACTCAAATAGTTAAAAAACAAAGAAGATTGGATGATATTTTACTAGAAAATAATTTATTACAAGTTGATTATTTATCTATAGATGTAGAAGGTTATGAGATGAGTGTTTTAGAAAGTGTGGATTTCTCAAAAGTGGATATAAAAGTAATAGAAATTGAGAATGATATAGGATTTAAATGGATTCCTTTTATTGGTAAATATATAGGATCAGAATTTGGAAACAAAAAAATAAGGAATTTTCTTAAAAGAAAAGGTTATAAACATGTGGCCAGGATTATGTGTGATGATTTTTTTATAAAAAAATAATATAATATTAATTAAAATTATGGATAAATTTTTTGTTAAAATAAAATCAAAAATTAAATTTTTTATAAAATTATTTTTTAGTAAAAAAATAATTAATTTTGTATTAGGTATAAAAAATACCTATAAAATGTATCTTTTTAAAAAAAAGGCCATTAAATATTATAATGAAATAGGATTTGACAATCTAGATTTGGAGAAACAAAAGGTTTTTTCTTTTTTAAAAAATAACAATTTTAACTTATTTCCTTATGATTTTATTAAAAAATACGATGATTACAATGTTGATTTATTTACAGATAAAAATAATGGATTCAAATATTCTTATTTTAATAATAAAAAGATTTATTTTAAAAATTCTTCTTCTGAAAAAGAAATGAAAAGGATATTAACTAATTTAATTTTGGTTCAAGACGAAGAGTCTCCGCATAAGTATTTAGATAATTCTTTTGATGTAAAAGAAGGGGATATTGTAGTAGATCTTGGGGCTGCAGAAGGAGATTTTTCTTTATCTGTTGTAGATAAGGCTAAAAAAGTATATTTATTTGAAACAGATCCTCAGTTAATAGACGCTCTCAAATTAACATTTGAGCCATGGAAAGAAAAAGTTGAAATTGTAAATAAATATATTTCAAATAAAATAGATAATTTAAATATTACAATTGATAAATTTTTTGAAAATAAAGAATTACCTACTTTTATAAAAGTAGATATAGAGGGAGCAGAATATGATTTTATACAAGGAGCTAGAGATATCTTGTCTAAAAATGATAATATGAAAATAGTTATGGCAACTTATCATAAATATAATGATGAAGTAATTCTAAGAAAAGAACTGGAAAAATTTAATTTCGATACAAAATATACCAAGGGGTATATGTTATCTATTTGGGACGGAGTTATTAAAGAGCCTTATTTTAGAAGGTCATTAATAAGAGCGATAAAATAGTCCAATCATATGAATTTTCTTTTATCTGCTAATAATAATTATATTTTACCTCTTGTGGTTTGTATAACTTCTATACTAGAAAATCACAAAAATGAAGAAACGGATATTTATATTTTACAAAATGATTTTACAGAAGAAAATAAAAATTTATTAAAAATTTTATTTAAAAAATATAATAAAAACATTTTTTTAATTGATGTGGCAGAGCATTATTATGACAATGTCCCGATTCTTAGATGGTCAAAAGAGACTTATTATAGACTATTGTTCAATGAATTGTTGCCAACAAATCTCGATAGGATATTATATTTAGATTGCGACATTATAGTGGATAAAAATATTAAGGATTTTTATTATTTAAATTTAAATTCTTATTGTCTAGGAGCTTTTCCATATAGCTCTAGTAATTTTAGAGAATTGATAGGATTAAAGAGTGGTGGTGATTATTTTCAAGCAGGAGTAATATTATTTGATTTAAATAAATCTAGATATGTTATTGGCTATGAAAAAAGTTTAGAGATAATAAAAAAAATAGGATCAAATTTAATTTCTGTAGATCAAGATGTTATAAATGTGGCTTTTGATGGAAAAATAAAAACAATAAAAGAAAAATATAACAATTATCACATAACTAATTTTAATGCTAAAAATTTAAATAGAATATTTAATTATACAAATAAAAAAGAAATAGATCATACAAGTATTTTTCATTATGCCACAGGAAAACCTTGGAATAATTTATTTTCTGGATCTTGTGAAGATATTTGGTATAAATATTTATTATTATCTCCATATTCATACCTGTACAAAGAAAAATTTGGCAGATTAAAATATAAAATTTTAAGGTCCGGATTAATAAAATATTTTTTATTTTTATATATACACATCACTCCTTTTATTGATAATTTTTTCAAAGTCTTATTGCCTAAAAAAATATTTTTTCATTTAAAGTCTTTTTATAGGAAAAATATTAAATAATTTTTAATTAATTTTGTATAGTTTTGATATCAAATAAATTAAGATATAATATGTTTATATGGAGATAAAAAGAATAGTAGTATGGGGGCTTCGTAATAGATGGCATACACATCGCTTTATACATAAAGCTTTTTACGAGAATGCTAAGAAGTTAGGATATGAAGTATTGTGGCTAGAAGATGAAAAAAAAAATGCTAAATATGTTGAAAGTGGAGATCTTGTAATTTTTTCAGAAGTTATCGGTAAAATGGTCTCAGAAAAATTTAAAATAGAAGATTATCATTTACCAATAACAGAAGGAGTATATTATTGTCTTCACAATGTAAAAGAGATTTTTTATGAAAAAATAAACAAGAAATACTTACTTCATTTAGAAAAATATCAAAATGATTTTGATAATTTAAAAGGTAATGAAATTTGGAATATTGCAGTATATTTTAATTTAGAAAAACAAACATTATTTCAGCCTTGGGGTACAGATTTACTTGATTATGAATTTAAAAAACCAGTTTTTAGAAAAAATAAATTTATTTTTTGGGTAGGTTCTGTATGGAATGATAATTTAAATCAAGGTAATTTTTTAGCTATAGAAGAATTTAAAATGGTTCTTAAAAAATTTGACTTAAAGTTTCTAAAAGTCAGATTTGTTCCAGATTGGATGAATGTTTTTTTTATTCGTTTATCTAGACTCTCTCCTGCAATTGCTGGAGCTTGGCAAGTTAAGCATGACTATCTTCCTTGTAGAATGTTTAAAAATATATCTTATGGCCAAGTTGGATTTTCTAATGTAGAAAAATTTAATGAAATATTAAATGGCTGCAATATAGAAGGTAGTATGGAAGATATGGTAAAGCAGGTTTTAAAATTAAATGAAAAAGAATATAAAAATTTAGTTTTAAAACAACAAGAAATGATAAAGAAATATACTTATAAAAATGCTTTAGAAAATATATTTTCAGCTTTTAATATTATAGAAAAAAATAATTAAAATTTATATATGAAAAAAACAATTAAATTTTTTATAAAAATTATACAGGTTCCATTCATTTTATATGACTATCTTATTTATTCAAGTAGAGATAAAAATAAAAGATTTAGTTTAAATTTTTTAGATTTTTATCCGCAAATAAAAGATAAGACAATAAAAACTGGTTTTGATAGACATTATGTATATCATACATCTTGGGCTGCAAGAAAAGTGAAAGAAATAAACCCAATCAAGCATACTGATATTTCATCAAGTTTATATTTTTCTGGAATAGTTTCAGCTTTTATAGATGTAGATTTTTATGATTATAGACCAGCAGATCTTCATTTAAATGGCTTGAAAAGTCTTGAAGGAAATTTACTCAATCTTCCATTTGAAACAAATTCTATTTTTTCTATTTCTTGTATGCATACTGTGGAACATATTGGTCTTGGAAGATATGGAGATTCTATAGATCCAGAAGGAGATTTGAAAGCTATTTCAGAATTAAAAAGAATTGTAGCTAAAGATGGCAATCTTTTATTTGTAGTACCTTTAGGTAGTCCTAAAATAGAATTTAATGCTCATAGAATATATTCTTATAATCAAATAATCTCTTATTTTTCAGATTTTGAATTAAAAGAATTTTCATTAATACCTGAATATTCAAAAAACGGAGGCTTGATATTAAATGCTGATCCAAAGCTTGCAGATAAAGAAGTTTATTCTTGTGGATGTTTTTGGTTTGTTAAAAAATAATTTTTATGATTAAGATCAAAATCCAAGCTGGACTCGGAAATCAAATGTTTCAATATGCTTTGGCTAGAAGTATAAAAGAAAATACAAAAAAAAATATTCTTTTAGATTTGTCTTTTTATAAAAATGGACTAATAAAAGGTGATACTTTGAGAGGGTATGAATTAGATAAATTTAATATAAATCAAGATTTAAATATAAGTTTTGACACTACTTCAAAATTAGCTTATTTAAAAGAAAAAATAATAAGAAAAATTACAAGAGAATCATCTTATGTTTTTTATAAAAAATATTTAAATCCAAAAAGAGATGGCTATTTTATTGGTTTTTGGCAATCAGAAAAATACTTTAAAAATATAGAGGAAATAATAAGAAAAGAATTTACTTTAAAAAATAAAATAGAAGATAGGAATGAGACTGATGAAGCAAAAATTTTTCTTGATAAAATAAAAGAATCAAAAAATTCCATATCTATTAACATAAGAAGAGGAGATTATGTAGAAAACATAAAGACTAGAATGTATCACGGTCTAATCTCAAAAGACTATTTTATAAATGGAGTTAGATATATAGTAAATAAATTAAATTTAAAAAAAGATGAAAATAATATTTTTGTTTTTTCTGATGATATAGAATGGTGTAAAAATAATCTTTTAGATTTAAAAAAAGAAGGTGAATTAGTTTTTGTGTCAGAAAATTTAAACCCTACAGACTCTCTTTATCTCATAAGTAAATGTCAGCATAATGTTA
>JAGOTK010000010.1 GCA_018061825.1 Minisyncoccota bacterium | reverse complement strand
GCTCCGTGGGTAGGGATCGAACCTACGACCAATTGGTTAACAGCCAACTGCTCTACCGCTGAGCTACCACGGAATGTTATTTAACTTTTACGAAATATTTTCAACCAACTATTCTCACAAAAAGTCGCAGTTGGCGCAACTGTCATATTTATTCTCGCTTTGCTCGTGCCGCTGAGCTACCACGAAAAATTTGTTATCAAAAAAATAACTTTGTAATTATAGCAAAAAATACACTTATTGCAAATTGTGTAAATTAAAGACTATTTTCTTCTTCTTTCTTTTTCTTCAAAAAATTGAAAGTAGAAAACAAGAACACTAAAGATAAAATAATTATTAGAAGATCTTTGAAAACACTAGGTATATCAATGAATATGACAATAAAAATCATTATAGCTGATATCAATCTTTGGAAGGTTTCTTTTTTCATAAATTTATTATTTGATTATACCAAAATATACGATCTTTTAAAACTTCTATTTTCCATCAATCAAAATCACAAATTCTCCTCTTATTTTATCTTTGTTTATTTCAAAATATTCTTTTACTTCTTTTGTATTACCTTTTATCACTTCTTCATGAAGCTTTGTAATCTCCTTGCATACCACTATTTCTCTTTTTTCATCTAAAAGCTTTTCTAGGCTAGCTATCGCTTTTTGAAATCTGTGCACTGATTCATAAAATACAGAAATTCTTTTATTATTTTCTATTTCTTTAAAAATAGTTTCTCTACCTTTTTTATGAGGAAGAAATCCAAAAAAAGTAAATTCATTACCTGTTAATCCTGAAAGAGCAAAGCTACTTGTGATTGCAGTCGATCCAGGAATGACTTTTATTTCTATAAAATCATTCTCTTTTTTTGCTTCATATAATCTTTTAATAAGAAGACTTCCTGGATCAGAAATCGTAGGCATTCCAGCATCAGAAATAAGAGCAAGATTTTTTCCTTCTACCAATTCAGAGACAATCTTGTCTATTTTTGTAATTTTTGAATTTGCAAAATAATTTGTACATTTTGTCTCAATTTCAAAATGTTTTAAAATCTTTTGTGCATTTGATACATCTTCACACAAAATTAAATCTACCTCTTTTAAGATTCTGACAGCTCGAAAAGACATATCTTCCAAATTTCCTATAGGTGTACCTACAATATAAAATACACTTTTTTCTTTATTTTTTAATTCTTTGATTTTCTCTTCTTTTTTCATATTTATATTTCTTTAAAACTATTTACAACTCTTCTTTTTAGATTAGGATTTATGTGAACCAATATATCATAAGGTATAGTATTTGCCATATTGGCTATATTTTCTATAGAATTTAAATCTTTTTTCTTTTCACTTATTATTATAACCCTATCTTCAAGTTTTAAGTCTTTTATATCAGAGACATCTACTGAGCTTATATTCATACTCACCATTCCTGCGATGTCACAAAACATATCTTTAATTTTAAAATATCCTATATTTGATAATCTCCTATCAACTCCTTCAAAGTATCCCATTGGGACAGTAGCTAATATGGAATCTTTTTTTACTATGAAAGTCTGAGAATATCCTACACTTTCATTTTTTTTCAGATTTCTTATAGAAGATATCAAAGACTCCACTCTCACGACTCCTTTTAAATCTAAATTTTTAGAATTTGAATTATCAAATCCAAAAAGACCTATACCAAGTCTGACGACATTACCAAAATCTTTTTCATTAAGTGAAGCTCCTGATGTGGCTGATAAATGAAAATATTTTATATTTGGAAAATTATTTTTAAATATTTCTACAACATTTTTCCAATTTTCAATCTGTGATAAAGTGAAAGATTTATTCTGATTATCAGCATCACTCAAATGAGAAAAAATTCCTTCTAAGAAAATATTTTGATTTTCTTTTAGGATTTTTATAGCTTGATCCAGATCATGCATCATCAATCCTTGTCTATGCATACCTGTATCTATCTTTAAATGAATTCTAATATTTTTATTTGTATAACAAGAAATACTTTTCAGCTCTTCAAGACTTATTATAGAAAAAATAAATTTTGAAGAATTAAAATTTAAGATATTTTCTTTTAAAGTAAATCCTATAATTAAAATATCTTTGGAAATATTTCTTGATTTTAAAATATTTGCTTCGTAAAGAGAATCTACTACAAAAAAAGGTATATTTTCTTTATCTAAAATCTTTGCAATCTCTACAAGTCCATGACCATAGGCATTACTTTTTAAAACTGGCGCAAACAATAAATCTTTATATTCTTTTTTATACACGTAAAGATTATGAAGAATATTTTCTTTTGAAATATAAACTGTGATACAATTTTTAAATTTAGAAAAGCTTTTTTTGAGATTTTTTAAAAAATAGAATAAATTCATAATAATGTGTAGATTTTTTATATTAAAATTTTAACATATTCATTCAAAAAATACTTTAAAGATTTTCTTTTAAGACTTTTAAAAAACTTGCGTTTTTATTTAAATAATGTAGAATAAAAATTCGTACATTAAATAAATCATATTAAATAAAAATTAAAACCGCAAAAAATGTTAGAAGTAAAAAACTTAAAAAACATAAAAAATCCTGAAGAATTTTTAAAAAAACTTCCAGGTAGAGGTAGAAATTTAAAGCCGCCTATCCCTAAAGAATACTATGAAGATGCTTGGGGAGTATATGCTACTAGTCTCATATTGCAGCAAAGTATTGCCCAATATCAATCTGAAAAGCAAGTTGGTGAATCTATACAGATATTTTACAAAGGTAAACCTTTAGATATTTATACGATTCCACCAGAAGCTATAGCATTTGTTAAAGAGAAAATAAGATCTTTAGCTAATACAAAAAAAGAATCAAATATTATTTTTCACAAAAAAAATAATCCTAAATCTTCACAGTGGGTACAGCATTTATGGAAATAAAAAGTAAGAGTATCTCTGATGAGTTGATAGAAATATCAACTCATTTTTTTGTGCGCGAACTAAGATTCGAACTTAGGACCGCTCGAGTATCAGTCGAGTGCTCTACCAGCTGAGCTATTCGCGCAAACCTTTTAAAAAGATGATAGCATTTTATCACAAAAAAGAAAATGAGGCAACGGTGAAAATTATTAAATAATTAGCAAATAAAAGGATTTTTGATTCTTTTTAAAAGAAAAAAATTGGTAATATTTATCATCACAATACCTAAAAATCCAAATTCAAGACCATGTAATGGAAAATATAAAGAAAGAGAAGATAGTCCAAAAAGGGAAAAAATAGATGCAAGTAAACCTATACCACATGATAAACAAGAAAAACCTAATACAGATAAAAATATTCCAATCATTCCAAAAATACTTTTCTTTTTACTAATCTTTTTTGACTCATTAAATAAAACATAAAATAAAATAAATAAAAGAGAAATAGAAAATATAAAAAGTATGACTGATACAAGCATAGTAAAATTTTGAAAGCTAGAAATATCAAACAAAGAACTTAGAAAAATATTTACTTTTTCATTATTGTTAAAAAACGGAATAAAAAATATTTGAAATGCTGAAACAAAATTTATAAATAAAAAATAAAGTAATAAAAAAATAATATTTAAAATAAAAAATATTTTCCTATAAAACTTTTGTGAAAAAATTTTCTTTAAAATAATAAACATAATACATCTTATCTAATATATCCAGTACATTGATACATAGAATCTCCATTTTGAGTATAAGCAAGTGTTGTAACTGGATTTTTTGTATATCCATTTGGACAAGTGCAATTAAAATATTCATATCCTCCAAAAATAGCATTTGTAGGACAGTTGCTATTTACTTGTACGTTATTTACACACTCTGAAATATATTGATCATAATTATTATAAGTAACTTGATTTATAGGACAAGTATAACTTTGATTCTCTGTAGATGTAGAGCAAGTATCTTCTGAAATATTACTTCTTGTAAGAGGACCTACATAGCCAGTCATTTTTAAAGATTTTTCTTGTTGATAAAACATGACACCTTTTTTTGTACTATATCCAAAATAACCAGTAGCCATATACAAATAACCTTTTGATACTAAAAAATTTTGAAGTTTTGTCACTTGATTATGTGTGTAAATATCCCTGTCACCTATTTTCATATTATTTTTAAGTGAAATACATGAAGAATTTTGAGCTTCCGCTTTATTTATAAAATAAAAATTAAAGAAACTAAAAACAAAACTACTTAAAATTAATATTGATAATACTTTTTTCATATTTTAATTATACCTTATTTATTAAGATAAATTAAAAACCTCTAAAATAAATTAGAGGTTTTTAATTTTCAAAATATAGAATTAACATAAAATTTATACAACTTTCTTTTGCTCCGCTTCTAGCGCGATTTATCCTGTAAGATTTAATAATCTTTTATTTGCACGCGACTTCTGATACATCTCGAAGTATCTCGATTGATTTTGAGTTTCAATAAACTTTAACAAATCAAAGATTTGTTCGACAAATGCATGCACCGAATTCGGTGTGCACGATTTTTCAAATTGAATTAATCCACGACCAGCTTCCGCTAGCCGTGCCTTGTTACGACTTACTCCCTGTTACCGATTTTACCTTAGTCCTGATTACTCAAGCCTTTGGGTACCCCCGGCTCCCTTGAGTTGACGGGCAGTGAGTACAAGAGACGAGAACGTATTCACTGCGGTATGGCTGACCCGCAATTACTAGCAATTCCGGCTTCATGAGGGCGAGTTGCAGCCCTCAATCCGAACTGGCGCAACGTTTAAGGATTGGCTCAGGGTTACCCCGTCGCGACCCGCTGTCGTTGCGATTGTATTATGTGTGTAGCCCAGGATGTCAAAGGGACATGCTGACCTGGCGTCATCCTCGCCTTCCTCCCCCGATTAGGGGCAGTCTCGTATGACACTTGTAACATACGATGAGGGTTGCGTTCGTTACCCCACTGAAGGGAACAGCTCAAACCACGAACTGACGACGGCCATGCATCACCTGCTAAGGGGTCTTGCGAGGGATCTATTTCTAGACCTTTCTCCTTAGTTTCAAATCCTGGTGAGGTTCTTCGTTTACCGTCGAATTAAACCACATAATCCACTGCTTGTGCGTCTCCCCGTCTATTCCTTTGAGTTTTAAGCTTGCGCTCGTACTTCCCAGGCGGCTCTCTTACCGCGTTAGCTAAGCCACTAAGAGGGTCGATACTCTTAATAGCGAGAGAGCAACGTTTAGGGCGTGGACTACTGGGGTATCTAATCCCATTCGCTACCCACGCTTTCGTCTTTCAGTGTCAATAATGTGCCAGTGTGCTGCCTTCGCTTTTGGTGTTCCCCATAATATCAACGGATTTCACCCCTACACTATGAGTTCCGCACACCCCTCACATATTCTAGCTTGACCGTTTCCCCCGCGCGCTCAGAGTTAAGCCCTGAGATTTAACGGGAGACTAATCATGCAACCTACAGACCCTTTACGCCCAATAATTCCGGATAACGCTCGGACCACTCGTATTACCGCTGCTGCTGGCACGAGTTTAGCAGGTCCTTATTCATGAGGTACCTTCAATATACTTATTCCCTCATAAAAGATGTTTACAAACCGAAGCTCTTCATCCATCACGCGGCGTCGCTCCATCAGACTTTCGTCCATTGTGGAAAATTCTCGACTGCAGCCACCCGTAGGTGTATGGGCCGTGTCTCAGTCCCATCGGTGGGGGCCAGGCTCTCACCTCCCCTAAGCGTCATAGCCTTGGTAAGCCATTACCTTACCAACTAGCTGATACTTTTCAGGCCATTCCAGAAGCGATAAATCTTTACTCTCGCGAGACCATCTTGTATTAATCGACCTTTCGGTCGGCTATCCAAGACTTCTGGGTATGTTCCTAAATATTACTACCTCGTTTGCCACTAAAATGTCCGGCTTCCACATAAATTCCATCTTTGTATTGCTACTCAAATTTTATTTATGCTTCCATCGGATTATTTTCGTTCGACTTGCATGCCTTATCCACGCCGCCAGCGTTCATCCTGAGCTAGGATCAAACTCTAAAAATAAAAACGGAGCAAAAGAAATTTGTATAAATTCTTTGCTTGAACCTTTCCGCACGGAAAGGTTCTTTTTTGTTGCGAATCTGTCTGATTGAGTTTAGACAGATTCTTGTTAATCTATATTTTGTTTACAAACAGCAACTAAATTAATGAGTCATAAATTAATCTTTTTAGGGATTAAAAAACTCACTAGTTAGGTTTCATTATACTATCACAAAGATAAAAATAATGCAAGAAATAATATTCCAATTAATCTATATAATTAAAGGTTTATTTTATATACTTATTTACAATAAAAGTGACAGTGTTTTCCTTTACAGAAATGACTTTTACAAAATAACCCATATCTTCAAATGTTCTTTGTGTATCAAGACTTCCAAAATATAAAGACTTTCCCATAGCTACAGGAATAAGATATACAGAACCACTATATTTCACACAAAATCCATTTACAATTTCTGCCAAAGCGTCCTCAGAACAGACTTTTGTAGATTCTGGTAATTCTAAAGAAACTTTCTTTATTTCAACAAATTTATCAACGATTGCGACCTCACCTGGACTTAAGATAATTTCTTCTCCTAGATTTGCTTTTATGTCAGCATTAGAATAATTGAAATAAAAAATGATCCCTAAAATTAAACTTAAAAATAAAAGTATTTTAAAAATTATTCCAAAAAAATGTCTCATAATTTATTTATTATATCATCATGATTCTTTTTTTAAAAAAAGATGTAAAAATACTTAAAAATACATTTAATAGTAGTAATACTATAAAAATTAAAGGTATAATTATTAAAAAATATTTTGATAATTTATTAAGAAATTTAAAGTAAAACAGAATTGGTGTATTATTATTTTTTATGATATTTAACTACCGTAGAAAGTAAAATCAAAAACATAAATAAAGTAATACTCATAAATGGAAATGTGACAAATCCATAATGAATAAATGTAGGCTTTGCACAATCAACAACAGCAGATACTGCAGGACAAGGTATAAGCTCTGAATAACCCAGTTGAAGATATTCATGATAAATAGCAATTGCTCCACCGACAACAGAAAGCCAAAACGTATAAGCAAAAATCTTTAAATCATTTTTAATATATGCGACAGTAAAAATAACTACTTGAGAATAAATAAATATTCTTTGAAACCAACAAAGTCCACAAGCAAGCTGATTTAAATAATCAGAATATATCAAAGACATAGTCATTGCAAAAAGAGTTGCAAAAAATCCAAGAGGTAAAGCGAAATCACTTATTTTACTTAAAAGTTTTGATTCTTTTTTATTTAAACGAAAATGAAAATGATGAAGATAAATTAAAACTAATATAATAAAAGCTATTAAAGTTAGTAAAGGCAAATAATGATTTAAAAAATCTAAAATTAATTGTTTTTCTGATGACATATATTTATTATTAAATTATAACATTTCAAAACTAAGATAGTAAAATATCAATCAATTTTTTAATATCCATATTAATAGAGCTAGCTTGCTGTGGAATTAGAGAAGCTTTAGTCATACCTGGAAGAGTATTTGTCTCTAAAACATATAATTTATTATCGGATTTATTTAAAATAATATCTGTACGAGAAATAGATTTACAACCTAACGCTTTATGGCTTTTCAAAGCCATGTCTTGAATTTTCTCCATAAGACTTTCATCTATATTTGCTGGAGTTATTTCTTTTACTGCCCCTTTTGTATATTTAGTCTTATAATCGAAAATTTTTGATTTAGTCAAAATTATTTCAGTTGCTGGAAGTGGAAAAGATTTTATATTATTTTTAAATTTCTCTTCTAAAACTCCACAAGTAAATTCTCTTCCAGAAATAAATTCTTGAGCGAGCATTTTATTATGATTTTTAAAAATCTCTCCTTTTTTATTTAAACATTCTTTTTCATCTTGAATTTTAAATAATCCAACGCTAGAGCCTTCATCTATTGGCTTGACTATAATAGGATAATTTAAATTATGTTTAAAATTATTTTTAAATATTATTTTTGACTTTGGTATTAAAATTTTATTTTTCAAATACACTTTATTAGACTTATTTTTATCTATAGCTAAAGCGGAAGCTTTACTAGAAGAGCCGACAAAATTAATTTTACTTTTTTCTAATAGCTTTTGTATTTGTCCATCTTCTCCATAACTTCCATGAAGTACTGGATATACAATATTTATATTTTCTTTCTTTAAAAGATTTATAAAACTTTTTTCATCTATTCCTTTTTTATCATTTTTTATAAAAAACTTTTTATCTTTACTTATAAAAATATCAAATACATTATATTTTTTCTTATCAATATTTTTTAAAATATTTTTACCTGACTGGATAGAAATATCGTGTTCACTAGATGGACCACCATAAATTATCGCAACATTTTTCATATACATAAATTTTATCACAAAATAAAAACACCCAATTGGGTATTTTTAATTTATATTTATTCACACTTTACTTTCTTTGGAACTTTTCAACTATTACAAGTAATGGTGAAGCGACAAATATTGACGAATATGTACCAACTATCATTCCAACTATCAAGGTCAAAGAAAAATTATGAATAGATACTGGACCGAAATGGAATAAAGCAAATAAAACTATAATGACAGCAAAAGAAGTATTTAAAGAGCGAAGTAAAGTCTGACTTAAACTTTTTCCTACAACTTCAGAAAATATTTCATTTGATTTTTTATTTTTAAGATTTTCACGAATACGATCAAATACTACAATAGTATCTGAGATAGAAATACCCATAATAGTAAGAAGTGCAATTATGAATAATGAGTCTATCTCTGCCCCATTTCTTTCACCAAGTACTGCATACATACCTGTAGGAATAGCGACATCATGGATCAAAGTCGCTACAGTGATAAGGCCATATTTCCAACTTGAAATAGGCTTTGACACATGTCTAAATGAAAAAGCAACGAAAAGAATTATAACTAAGGATACTATAAAAATAGACCACAAAGCTTTACTCGCAAGCTCTTTTCCTATTGATGGACCAATTATATTTTCTGAAATTTGCTTTGCTTCATAATGTTCATCATGATTAAAGCTCCAAGCATTTTCAAATTTTACCCTATCTTCATTTGATAAACCTCCTGTCAATTTTATATCAACATTTGCACTACCATCAGCGTTCATACTTTTTAAAGCAACATCTTTTATTCTAAAGCCAGCATCAGAAATATTATTTTTAATAAGCTCTAAATCTATCTTTCCATCTGAAGTAGTAGTAAATCCTTTATAAGTGACGACTACTTCGGTACCACCTGTAAAATCAATACCTTTTTTAATGCCTTTTGTAGCAACTAAAAATAAAGACCCAAAAACTAAAACTGCACTTATTGCTAGAAATATCGATTTGTATTTAATGATAAACATATATTTAATCTTTAATTAATTATTTACTAAGTCCAGACATAAATAAAAACTTAATAATCTTGTAATATTTACTATTTGTATCTTCTGGTACAAAAGCTAATATAAAATACTTTGAAATAAACATTGAAGAAAACATTGACACAAGTACACCTATCCCAAAGACAAGTCCAAATCCTGCAAGCAATGAAGATCCAAAATAAAATAAAGTGAGTGCTACTAATATTGATGCTATATTTGAATCACGAATAGAAGACCAAGCTCTTTCAAATGCTTCATTTACAGCACTTTGCAAGTCTTTACCTGTTTTCAATTCTTCTTTAAGTCTTTCAAAGATTAAAATATTTGCATCTATTGCTACCCCTAGTGATATTATAAATCCTGCTATACCTGCTGAAGTCAAAACTACAGGAATTTCTTTAAACAAGAAAAGTACTATAGCTGTATAAGAAGTAAGTGCTACAGAAGCAAGTAATCCAGGAAGTCTATACCAAATGATCATAAGTAAAGCTATAATCAAAAAGCTAATCTCTCCTGCTAAAAGACCATGTGATTTTGCTTGAGTCCCTAAAGTCGCTTCTATCACTTGTGATGATGCGAGCTTTATAGGTACTGGAAGAGCGCCAGAATTTAGTCTTGTCACAAGAGTCTTTGCTTCATCGAGTGTAAAGCTTCCAGAAATAGTAGCTTCTCCACCAGATATCTCTTCTTGAATTACAGGAGAAGATACTATATTTCCATCCAAGATTATAGCCATCTGCTTTCCAATATTATTTTTTGTGATGTCAGCGAAAAGCTTTTTACCTTCTTCATTAAAACTAACCACTACCATAGGCTTATTAGTATAAGAATCAAAATTTAAAATAGATTTCTTTAAATAATTTCCATTTAATCCTGTGTCTATCATTTGAGTAGATGTAGCACCTTTATCGTCTATATCAATATTTACCAATTTAAATTCTAGTATAGGAGTGTCACCTATTGTAGAAATAGCTTTATCAATATCTGTGACACCAGGAAGCTCTACGATCAATCTATGTTCACCTGTATAAGTAGAATATTCTGTACGAACAATAGGCTCTGATACTCCAAATACATTGATTCTTTTTTCAATCACATCTTGAAGTCCTGACATACTATCTCCAATATTAAGCTCAGCAGTTTCAACTGTAGCTACTACTTGACCAGTAGATGTGGACACTGTAGATGTTGCAAGTTTTGCATCTTGATTTGCTTTTTCTATTTTTGATAAATCTGCTACATAAGTAAGAGACGTACCTCCATTCAAATCAAGACCATACTTAAAATCTGAAGTACTATTAAATAATACAAACCAAATTAATAAAGAAAATGCAAATAACCAAAACGCTATAACTCTTTGAACCAATTTTTTATCTTTCATAAATTCTAATAATATTTAAATTTGATAAATAAACAATAAAAAGTATTTAAAACTTAATATATTTAATTGGCTCGATTATAGCAAAAATATAATGAAAAATAAAGAAAAAAAGTAAATTGACAAAGATCTTTATTGTGTTATATCTTACATAGAAATAAGATAATTAAATAACAAAAAAATAAAAACCGCTGATAAAAATCAGCGGGATTCTAAAGATAAAAACTTAAAACCTCTTATCTTAATTAGACAAAATTATTTTAGGAACACAGGCTGCTAGCAAATATTCGTACCAATCATCGTCAACACTACCAACAGTAGTATCTATTTTCATAGCACGTCCATCACCAAAGCAACAGACAAAAATAAGATAACAACTTTTACCCTTCTTGTCTCGCCATTGAGTCACATTAGGGTGTTCGTTGGCAAAATCTGGATCTTGCTCATTGGCAGCACAGAGTGCTACTGGATCCACAAATTTAAAACCTAATTCATCCACTTCTAAATCTAGATTATCAGGAGATATCTGTTTTTTGAAAGGAATAAAATGAATTTCAATTTCTTCTTCTGATCCAGAAGGCATTTCTGCTACTACCGTATCATTAAGATACTGAACTCTACCAGTAACCTTAACAGCTTCTTTATTGGTTCTATTTCTATTAACTTTTACTTTTTTAGTAATAGTACCTTCGGGTAAAGAAATTTGAGATTGATAAGTTGTCATTGTTTAAAATTTAAAGTTAAAAAATAAAAAAGTTTATATATATTGAGTTAATTATTTTAAAGATTTTAAATTTGTTCTTAATTTTGATTTTTAAAGAGCAAATTTTAACTGAATATAGTATAATAGATTATAATAATTTGTCAAGTGTAAAAACAGTTCAATTTTATAACTTGATTAATTTTTTATATTTTTCCTTACACAAACTTCCCTTCTATCACAAGCCTTGCTATCTCTTTTTCTTCTTCTGTTTTTAAAATGTGAATATTTTTCTTTTCTAAATTAAGCCAAGATATTTTTGGTAAAAACATCTTTCTAAATATTTCAGATTTTTCAAGTATTGATCCTGTGAGCACTAAAGCATCTACATTTCCAAGATGTGCATAAGCTGTGCCTACAGATTCATTTATTTTATTTATATAGACCTTTAAAGCAAACTCGCTTTTTTCTCTTTGTGATTTGTTTTTGACTTTCAGATTATCTAAAATATCTCTCATATCTCTCTCTCCTGTTAAAGCAAAGAGTCCAGACTTTTCATAAATTTCTTCTTTTGCCGATTCAAAAGCAGTGTCTCCAATATCTAAAAGATTAAAATTTTTCTTGTATTTTTTATAGACATGAAAAGCTATGAATGGATCTATATCTCCTACTCTTGTGAGATTGATAAGTCCAGAAGCTGGAGTCATACCAAATGAATTAAATACACTTTTACCGTTTTCAATTGCTGTGACAGATCCACCTCCTCCTAAATGTATAGCTATAATCTTTTTATACTTAGACCCTAGCTCATTTGCTATACCACTCATAGATATCCCATGATAGCCATATCTTCTAAAATTCCTATCAGATTTAAAATCTTTGATAGCATAAGTATACACTTCTTCTTCTATCGAAGAATGAAAAGTGGAATCCGAAATTCCTATTATTTTAAAATTACATTTATTTTTTTTGATTTTAGAATTCTCTTTTATAGAAAAAAGTTGCTTTAATTCATGGATAAGACTTTCAGTATGCAAAATATCATACTGCTTGGATTTATTTAATTCTTCCAGATATTCTGCGTCTATAATTTTATTTTCTAAGAAAAATTCTCCTACAGCTACAACTCTTTCTGCTACAAAATCAATGTCTTCTATATTTAAAGAGTGTTTGTTTTTAGCTATTTCAAAAAATTCAATCATAGCATCTTCAAGCTTTACACTTGGGTAAAATTCTTTTTGATCAAATTGTATTGAAAACATTTCTTCTATTTTATTTTTATCTGAAACAGAATAAACAAAATATTTTCTAGACGCAGAACCTATATTTGAGACGAGGATTATTTTATTTTTAGATTTCATAATTAATTATTAAACTTCCAATTTTTTATTTTATCACTATCTATAAAATATTTATTTATAAAATCTACTTCCTTTTCCATATTTTTTCTAATTTCTTTTTGAATAAAATCTCTTGTCAATTTATCTATTTTCTTTAATTCAAAAAGATTTTCAATTATCCATCCTGCTACATGATATCTACTTGTCTCATTTAATATATGCATATCAAGAAGAGTTGTGATACCTCCTCTTTCTATATACCCTCTCACTTCTACATCATTCTTACTCATATCAGCTTCAAAGAAAAATCTTTCCAAAGTGCCTGGATGTCCATGAAAATTTGCAAATACTTTTGCTCCCTTTATATTTTTAGAAAGCTTTTCATTAAACTCCTTTCTCTGTCTTGAGTCTTCATCACCAGCTGACAATTTTGATATATTTAAAAATCCTATCTTAAATAATTTTCTTTCTTTGTTTAGGCCATATGTCTTAAATGCTTCATTTACAAAATCTATTCCCGCAAGACATTCTAATACTAAATAATCTCCTACACCGCAGACTATAAGATCAAAAGATTCTTGATTATTTAATTTATCTGAATAATCTTTTATAATACTCATACCATTTTCTATATTTTTCTTTGCTTCTACTTCACTCAAAAATATAGGTCTAGCATCATCTTTTCCAGCACAAAGAATATTTATTTTATTTTTAGATTTACACATTCTTTCTACTACAAATCCAGCAGATACTGCGTCCATTGGAAAATAAACATCTACTAAATCAGAATTTCTACTAAGCATATCATCTACAAAGCCAGGATTTTGATGACTATATCCATTGTGCTCTTGAAGCCATCCAGGAGCAGTCAATATAATGTTGAACCCTCCTACATCACCTCTCCAATTTATAGTTTGTGATACTTTTAAAAACTTTAAATACTGATCAACCATAGAAGCTACTACCTGTACAAAAGCTTCATAAGAAGCAAAAAATCCATATCTGCCAGTCAATGTATATCCCATCATCATTCCAATCAAAGTATTTTCTGAAAGCATTTCTACTATTCTTCCTCTTTTAGATAAATCTTTGTCCCATGGTCTAGTGTCTTCTGTCCAAGCTCTTTTTTCAGCTTTAAATACAGCTTCTAGCTTGTTTGAATATGTCTCATCTGGAGAGAAGAATCTAAAATTTTTACTTGCATCATTTAAAATGAATACTTCTTTTAGATATTCACCTACCACATTCATTGGTGAGTGAGTATTCCAATCTTTCTTTGTGTCTAAAATACTATTTTTAAAAACTTTAGTAAGACTTGGAAGTTTTAATTCTTTTAATTTCTTTTTACTATTTTGCTGAACATGCAGATTCATTCCAACTCTCCACATTTTTTCTGGGATTATATCCTCTATCTCTTTTAAGAATAAAAATTCATCTTCTTTTAATCTTTTATTTAAAATTTTCTTAGCATCTATATCTTTATTTGCAAATAGCTCTTGTATTTTGTAGCTTTTCAACCATACCTCCAAAGCTTTTCTTTCTTCATTGTTTACTTTTGCATTTGGAAATGGGACTTGGTGAGATTCAAAATTGCCTTCTATTTTTACTCCTTTAAAAGTCTTTGGACCTGTCCAACCTTTATCGCTTTTTAAAATAATCATTGGAAGACCTTTTACCTCTCCTGTCTTTTTCATTTCTATTATCTTTTTAAAGGATTTATCTAAAATATCCTGCATTAAAATATGTACATTATCTTTTTCGATATCATAATTATCTTTATTTGCATAAATATTTGTATCACTTCTTGCGTCTAAAATATGAGGCTCATATCCAAGACCTAAAAAGAAATGAGTGAGATCTTCATCTGTCATTCTTCCAAAGATAGTCGGACCAGAAATCTTGTATCCATTTAAATTTAAAACTGGCAATACTACTCCATTATCTTTTGAATTTATAAATTTTGAAGAATGCCAACTTGTAGCCAGTGACGCTGTCTCAGCTTCTCCATCACCAACCATAGTGACAGCTATCAAATCTTTATTATCCATCACAGCGCCTGATGCATTTGAAATAGAATAGCCAAGCTCCCCTCCTTCAAGGATTGCTCCAGGTGTGACTGGTGAAGCATGTGTAGGAAATCCTGCTGGTGATCCAAAATTTTTAATTAAATGAGTTAGACCTTCTTTATTATAAGAAAGATTGAAATCATAAATATTTTTTATATTTTTATCTTGATTATCAAAATAAAAACTCAAAGTCTTTTCTAAAAAAAGATTTGCTTGAAGTGCTGGAAATGCATGGCCAGGGCCAAGTAGGAAAATAATATCTCTCAATTTTGGATTTGTTTTTTGGTTTTCCTTCAAATAAAAATTAAGATGGGAAAGAAGAAAATTTACACCTGTCGCACCTCCCCAGTGACCAAGAAGTCTAGTCTTTATGTCTTCAGATCTCAATTCTCTTTCTAAAAAGAAATTATCTTTTAGATAAAGTTGTGCGGCAGCTATAAAATTTACAACTCTCAGATACTTTTTGAGAGCTGAAAAATCTTGATTACTTTTTTTAATAATTTTATTTTTTAAACTTGTCTTTTTTTTATTTTTATTTAAAGTTTTTTTTATCATAATTTAATTTTATCATAAAAAAATTCTAAAAAAATATTTTTATTCACAAAAAAAATTATTCCATATGTACTTTTTCTTTTTCTAAAAGTATTTTTGAAAGTAGTGGATGCTTTTTTAAATCTTTATCATCTTTTGCTATTTTTTTTGCTTCTTCTCTTGCAGCTTCTACTAATTTTAAATTTTTTATAGCTTCCATTGCTAAATCAGACATACCCCACTGCTTTCCAGAAAGTAATGAGCCTATTCCTCTTTGATTGAGATCTAGCTCTGCTAACTCAAATCCATTTTTTGCTTTCTTTAAAGCTGAAAGCCTTTCTGCTGTAATCTCAGAATTTGAATTTGTAAATAAATAGCAGACACTTTCTCTTTCTCCTCTACCTATTCTTCCTCTCAATTGATGAAGTTGTGCTAAACCAAACCTTTCTCCACCTTCTATTATCATCCTTGAAGCATTTGGTACATTTACTCCTACTTCTACAATAGAAGTAGATACCAAGATTTTGATCTTTCCATTTGCAAAATCTTGCATTATACTTTCTTTTTCTTCTTTTTTAAGTTTTGAATGAATAGCTTTTATATTTATATTCATATTTTCTTTTTTATTAAAGAATTCCTCAAGATTTTTTAGCTCACTCGTAGTAGATCTCAAATTTAGAGCTCTAGCTTTTTGCATATCTTCTTCATCTAGCTCATCTATTCTTGGAGTAATGACATAAGCTTGATATCCAGACTCTATTTCTTTTTTTAAATCATTGTACACTTTTTCTCTATTTACTTCTGTTTCTATAAAAGTACTTATTGGCTTTCTACCTTTTGGTAATTCATCAAGTATCACAAGATCAAGATCTCCAAAAATAGTCAAAGCTAAAGTCCTTGGTATCGGAGTGGCTGTCATTGAAAGAAGATGTGGTAATTTTTCTTTATGATTTACAATTTTTTGCTTTTTATTTGAAAGATTTCTGAGATCGTTTGCTGGAATTATAGTAGTAGAAGATGACTTTTTATTTGCAAGTGCTGCACGCTGACGAACCCCAAATCTATGTTGCTCATCTATTATTGCAAGTGCAAGATTTTGAAATGCTACAGATTCACCTATAAGAGAATGTGTACCTATCAAAATAGATATATCTCCAGATGATATCCATTTTTTAAGTTGATTTTTAGAAATATTTGTAGCTTTATTTTTATCTGCCCTACTTGGAAATTTTTTACAAGTCTTACTTGTGAGAAGTCCTATCTCAATCCCTGAATCTTTAAAGAAAGAACAAAATGACTCAAAATGCTGAGTTGCAAGTATTTCAGTTGGTGCCATATATGCTACTTGTAGTTTTTTATTTGTATCTTTATCTCTATTTAAATTATGAGTCACTAAATATGTAGCAATCTCTGCTACCAGAGTTTTTCCACTACCTACATCTCCTTCTAACAATCTACTCATTGGCTCATCTTTTTCTAAATCTTTAAAAATAACTTTTATCGCATTTTCTTGTGCTCCTGTGAGTTTTAATTTAAATTTAATATTTAAATCTTTTAAAAGATTATCAAGTATCTCTTTAGAAGAAGATACTTTATACGCTAAAGAATCTTTTGCTTTTTCCCTTTCTATTTGTTTTAATATTTGAATATAAAAAACCTCTTCAAAAGAAAATCTTTTTCTTGCTCCTAAAATTTGCTTTTCTGCTTCTTCTTTATTTTTGCCTTTTGGTATATGGACATAAAGCAAGGCTTTATCTATTGCTGGTAAATGAAAATCATCCAATACATGCTTTGGTATAGGGTCTTCATTTTTTATCTGATCCAAAATTCTATGCTCTAAAATAACTTTCTTTATCAAAGAAGATAGATAATTTGAAGTCAGACCTTTTGTCTCTTTATAAATTGGTATTATCTCAAAAGCTCTATCTTCTTTTATATTCTCATCTTTTAAATTTATATTTTCTAAAATACTATTTTCAAAAAAGATATGATCTCTACTGGCTTTTTCTATATTAGGATTTAAAATAGAAAAGACTCCCTCTTTTTCTGATACTACCCCAGAGATTTTTACAAAGTCATCTTCTTGATACATCTTTGCAATATATGCCTGATGAAACCATACCAGCCTTACACTTCCACTCATATCAAAAAGCTTTGCTTCACACATTGGTACATGACCTTTAAAGCTTCTTTTAATTTTTAGACTTTTAATTTCTCCATAAAGGATCACACTTGCACCTTTGTTTAAATTTTGTATTGAAGAATTTTCTCTTTCATCTAAATATCTTGTCGGAAAATAAAAAAGTAAATCACGAATAGTGTTAATTTTTAATTTATTTAAAGCCACAGAATGATCTTTTGTAAGCCTGTTTATCTTTGAGATTTCTGTATCTAAAGTGATATTCATAATGAAAGAATTATAACATTTAAAGAAAATTGAACAGTAAAAATATACTTTGACAAAATATATTTATATGATATACTAAACATCTAAAAAGTTCTTTATTAATCATTAAATTTTTAACTATGTGCCTATCAGCAGAAATCTTAAGTGAAATAGCTTTAAAAGAAGTTATAAAAAATCACAAAGAAAAAGAAACAACCCCAGTAGAAATTAAAAATTTTACCAAAAAAGGTAAAAAAGGGATTTATGTAAAAATTGGTAGAAAAAAATTTATAGCAGAAGCCAAAACCAATGCTGAAGCTGTAGAAAAAGTATCAAAGTTAATTCAAAACCATAAGCCTATTATAATAAAGAAGAAGCTTGCTAAAATGGTTAAATTTGTAGTAAATAGATTAAATAAAAGAGCTTAATCTCTTCTTTATTTTAATTTATTAGAAATCCCTTTAAATAACTTTAAAGGGATTTTACTTTGACATAAAATATATTTATGATACAATACATATTCTTTCGTTCATTAAAAAACAAAACAAATTAGTTATGAAAAGATTAGAAGCTTTCAAAAAAGAAGAAATCGCCTTATTAAATGAAGAATTTATTAAAAAAGGAAAAGAAGGATTTAAAATTGAAATTACAGAAGAAGAAAAAAGAATTACAGCAGTGACCCTAAAAACTGGTAAAATTCTTGCTTTTGCTGAAGATTATAAAGATCCATACAAAGCAATGGATGATCTAATAATCTTTTTAAAAGGATCCCTTGGAGAGACCTATCGTGAAATGCATAATAGAAAGATGGAAAAAAACAAGATTAGACTTATCTCTTTTTCTAATTCTAATTAAAATTCATTTTAATTTATTTAAAAACAAAAACTCTGTATAAATATACAGAGTTTTTATTTTTATAATCTTTTTAAGATTATATTTTCTTGAAAGGGATTCCTATTATTTCAAAAAATTTTGTAGCTTCGTCTTTTGTCTTTGCTGTAGTATTGATAGTGATAGCCATTCCAAAAATATCTTTTAATTCTTCATCACGAATTTCTGGGAATATTGTATGCTCTTTGATACCAAAAGAAATATTTCCCATTTCATCTACAGAAGTCCTATTTAAACCTCTAAAGTCTTTTGTACGAGGTAAAGATACGTTTAATAATTTTTCTAAAAATCCATACATTCTTGGACCACGTAGAGTCACCATCACACCTATCTTATCTCCAATTCTAGTCTTGTATGTAGCAATAGCTTTTTTAGCTTCTGTCTCTACAGCTTTTTGTCCAACTATTTTTAATAATCTTCCTATAATAAATTCATTCTTCTTTTTGTCTTGCTTCATTGCGCGACCTGTAGCTATAGATATAGTTATTTTTGAAACTCTTGGAGATTGTAATTTATTTTTATAATGAAAATCTTTTTTCATTAAATCAAATGCCTCAGAGATTTTCTCCTTTATTTTGTATTCTATTTTTTTTGATATATCTTTTGTCATAGGTTTATAAATTAAAATTAAATTTTCTTCACATTACTTACATGTATTGGAGAAGAGACTTCTACAATTACACCTTTTTCTCCTTTCTTTTTTGATTTGTTGTGTCTTTTAACAACATTTATACCGTCCACAATAACTTTATCAATTTTTGCTAAAGTAGAAGTAACATCACCAGATTTACCTTTATCTTTTCCTGCTATAATTTTTACTTTGTCTCCTTTTTTGATTTTCATAAATTTATTTATTATTAAAGATTAAATTACCTCTGGTGCCATTGTTGCTATTTTTCTAATATTCTCATTTTTATTTTCAGAAATTTCTTTTGGAATTGGACCGAAAATACGAGTCGCCTTTGGATCTTTTTTAACTTTATCAACGATAACTACAGCATTATCATCAAAACGAATATATGATCCATCTTTTCTTCTAAATTCTTTTGAAGTACGTACGACAATACCATATACTACATCTTTTTTCTTTACTTGCTTTCTTGGATCAGCTACTTTAATAGACAAGCAGACCAAATCTCCGATAGATGCATATCTTCTTTTTGAGCCACCAAGTACCTTGAAAATTCTTCCAAGTTTTGCTCCTGTGTTGTCTGTGATTTTTACATTTGTTCCTGCTTGTAACATATATTTATAAATTATTTAAAAATTAATCTCTTTTCTTTAATACCTTAAAACTCTTATCTTTAGAGATAGGTCTTGTCTCTTCGATAGTTACTTTATCTCCTATCTTATACTCGTTGTTTTCATCATGAGCTTTATATTTCTTGTCTATCTTATAAAATTTACCGTATTTCTTATGTTTAACAAATCTATTTGCATTAACAACAACAGTCTTATCCATTTTATCAGATACTACTACTCCGTCTATTTTTTTTCTGTTTTTTGTTTCGATTTGTTTATTCATAAATTTGTTTTTTTATATTAACACATTTTGTTTAGTCTATCAATGCTTTATTAATTTCTTCCTACTATCTTTGTTTTTATTGGAAGCTTTGTCCCAGCTTTACGAAGAGATTCTCTAGCCAATTCTTCAGTCACTCCATCAATCTCAAAAATAATTCTACCTGGGCGAATATCAGCACAGTATCCTTTTGGATCTCCTTTTCCTTTACCCATAGGTACTTCTGCACCTTTTTGTGTAAATGGTCTATCAGGGAAAACTCTTATCCATATCTTTGCTGTCTTTCCTCCAGAGCGGACCATAGCGCGTCTAGCTGATTCTAGCTGATTACTTGTGATTCTCTTATCTGTCTGTGCCTTTAATCCAAAAGAGCCAAAAGCTACTGTGATGCCTTTTGTTTCTGGTCTAGCTGCTTTTTCTACAGAAGATCTTTTTGACTGCCATTTACGATGTTTTACTTTCTTTGGGAATAACATAAATTTATTTTTAGATTAATAATTATTTTCTTCTGTTAAAAGAAGATGATGTAGAAGACTCTGAGCTTTTTAATTCTTGATTAACACTTGAAAAAGATTTTGTATGTGCATCTTTTTCGTATTTCATTCCTCTGTAAATCCAAACTTTGATACCGATAATTCCATATGCCATAAATGCTTTTTCTTTTGCAAAATCAATATCAGCTCTCAAAGTCTGAAGAGGGATTCCTCCTTTTCTAATTTTTTCTTTTCTAGCCATTTCTGCTCCTCCCAATCTTCCTGAGACAGCTATTTTTGCTCCAAAAACATCACGACTAGCCATTACTTTTTCAATAGTCATCTTTAAAACTCTTCTAAAAGGAATTCTTTTTTCAAGTTGCTCTGATATCATCTGAGCAACGATAGCTGCTGAAGATTCTGGATTTGCTACTTCTGCTATATCTAATCTAAAATTTGCAGGAAGAATAATATCTTTTCTCTTCATTTCTTTTGCTATATCTTTACGAAGTTTTTCGATACCATCTCCACCACGACCAATGATCATTCCTGGACGAGAAGTATGGATAATAACTTTAAACTCTTTTTGACTTCTTTCAATTTCAATCTCAGCAACATAAGAGCCACGAAGTCTTTTTTCTAAATAAGTTCTTAAAAAGATATCACCTTTCAAATTTGAAACAAAAGTCTCTTTTGAAGCAAACCAACGAGATTTCCAACCTTTTACTATACCTAATCTATGTGAATATGGATTTACAATATGTGTCATAAAATTATTTTAAATTATTTGTTTACTTTTTCTTTAAGCTCTATCACAATATGTGTTGTATGTTTGTGAATAGGAAAAGCACGACCCATTGCTCTAGGCATCCATCTTTTTAAAACCTTTCCTTTATTAGCTGTAATAGAAACTATATAATCGTCAACATTAATAATCTTATTGTTTTCTTTCGCATTTGCAGTAGCAGAATTTAAAAGCTTTAAAACTGGATTTGCTCCTCTTTTAATAAGCTTTGAAAGTATAATCTTTGAAGATTTTACACTTTTACCACGAATAAGACCCGCTATAAGAGATATCTTTCTTGGTGCTTGTCTGTAATTTGATAATATTGCTTTCATATTTTTGATTTATTTTCCTGTCTTCATTATCTTTTGATAATTGATTGGAAACCTATATTTGATTTACTTGTCTGCTTAATTTATTAATTATTTTTTAGGTGCTGGCTTTTTTGCTGCATCTGCACTTGATTTTGCTGTCTTTGCCGCATCTATTTCAGATTGCTTTGCTTTCTGATCAATTTCTTTTTGCATTTTTCCTCCATGTCTTACGAATTTACGTGTTGGTGAAAATTCTCCAAGCTTGTGACCTACCATTTCTTCTGAGATCAATACTTCTATATGTGTCTTTCCATTGTAAACACCAAAAGTGAATCCCACCATTTCTGGAGAAATTGTACTAGAACGAATCCAAGTCTTAATAACCGGAGTATTCTCTGGTCTTTTTCCTAAGACTTTATTAAGCACTCTCTCGTCTACATATGGGCCTTTTTTTGCTGAACGTGTCATAAATATTATAAAAATAAATCAGAAGTTTTAGATACTAAAAAGTAGCTAAAACAAGCTAAATAAAATAGATTTATTTAATGAGACAATATTAGCAAATTTTTAAGGAAAAGTCAAACAAAATAAAACACTCTTTCGATTAAAAGAGTGTTTTATTTAAATTTTACAAAATTTTTAAGTATTATCTTTCTTGTGAATTTGTAGTATACACATCTCTCACTAGCTGATAATGTCCTGGCATATAAGGGCCCTCATTTTCACAGCTTGCTGTAAATCTCGCTGAACTATTTATTATGAGTGTCTTGTTCATTAGAGATTTAAAGCTACCATCTGTAAAATTGCTTGTAGCAGATGATGATTTTGGAGTAGTCACAGAAGCTTTGATCAGAGCATTACCTGTACCTTCTGAATTAAATATTTCTTGTCCTGTCTTTATATCTACTCCTACTATCTTGCAAGTAGATGTAGGATCTTGGACCATCCAATTGATATCTATAGCTCCACCTGGCTTTATAAAGCCAGCAGAGACATTGAATGCTAAAAAGTGTGTATATGGTCTCAAAAGTGCTGGAAGATTGCCACAGCTCGTATCATATCTATAATGTAGATTATCCCAAGCAAATGGAGTAGTAGGAGGAACTATCGATTGTGATGACCCATTTGTACTTTTCACTTCAAGTGAAGTGATAGTCCCTACCTGACAAGAACAAGATACAAAATTATCTGTATTATCTGTAAAATTACAAATTGGAGGACCTTGCATTTCTACACAACTATTATTATTTCCTGAGTCAGGAGTAGATCCATTTGGACAAGAAAATGTAGCAGACAAATTGTACCAAGCCACAGTAGTACTCACACCACTGATCATTTCTGTAGTAGAAGAAAGATTTGAATTTGTATCCTCTATCATAGTAGATGGATTGCCTGAGTCATAGCATTTAATGTTATATCCATAAGTATTTGCTCCTTGAGGAAGATTTGGAGATGTTAAATTAAATGCAAATCCTGATGATGAATTACCTGTCGCATTTCCAAATTTTATACTCTTGTCATAATTATACAAAGCACAATCTGTACCATTTGAGCTCCATGTAAAATGAACAGTAGCTAAAGCTTGAGTTGGAGAGTATGTAGTATTATCTATGTTTAATTTATTGCCTGTTGCTACAAAGTGAAATACTTCTCTTGTGAGAGATCCTCCTATATTATCGCACTCTA
>JAGOTK010000013.1 GCA_018061825.1 Minisyncoccota bacterium | reverse complement strand
ACAGCAGTATAAAAGTAAGTAAATACTACAACTAATAAGAAATATGTTATTCCATAATATAATTGATTTCCAAGAAATGAAGTCACTCCTGAGGAAACAGATCTCATCACTTCACTTGAAGAATTTTTAAAAAACTGAACAATCATCTGAGGAAACAAAAGTATAGATATCGCAAAGATTATAGGAATCACTCCTGCTTGATTTAAACGCAAAGGAAGATATGTATTAGTTATTCCACTTGATCCATAAAAACTACTAGCTTGCTTTGAATAAGTAATAGCAATCGGTCTCTCTGCTTCTGTCACATATACTATACCAGCTATAACAAGTAATGATAAAATCAATATTGCTAAAAGCATTGGTATCATAGATACATTAAAGACTTGGAAAGTCTGCAATATTTTTGTTGGAAGATCTGCAACTATACCTGCAAAGATTATAAGTGATACACCATTTCCTATACCATATTCATTTATTTGCTCTCCTAACCACATAAGTAGTATTGATCCTGCAGTGATAATCAAAATATTGAATATCAATTGATCTGGTGATAAATGAGCTACTATCTTTTGAGAAGTAAGTAATATAAGTATTGCATATCCTTGAACTACAGCAAGAGGTAATGTGAGAAGTCTTGAATATTGTGAATATTTTTTTCTTCCAGCTTCACCTTCTTCTTGATGCATTTCTTTAAACTTTGGTATAAGTACTGTAAGAAGCTGCATAATAATCGAAGCTGTAATATATGGACTAACTCCAAGTAATATTATAGAAAAAGATGATAATCCACCTCCAGAAAAAATATTAAGGAAACCTAGAAAACTATTTCCAGAAAGAGCATTTTCTAAAGCATTTTTGTCTACTCCTGGTATAGGTAATACAGCGAGAACCCTAATTATAGATAAAATTCCTAGAACAAAAAATATTCTATTTCTTAAAACTTTATCTTCAAAAATTCTTTTCAATGTTTTCATAAATTTGTTTTGAATAATCTTAAGAAATTTTTTTCAAAAGATTTATAAATTATTTATTTCAATTTCTCTTCTGCTGTCTTTGAAATTTGGCAATCTTCTATTTTAACTTTTTTAGTCAATTCTCCTTTTGCTAAGATTTTTACCTTTGGTAATTTTCCATGTCTTAAATTGACAAGTCCTTTTGCTACTAATGATGTTGGATTTACAACTTCTCCTTCTTCAAAAATATTTAAAGAAAATAGATTTACTACTGCAAATCTTTTTGCATCTCTAAATACTACTGTGTGAGAACGGTTGATACCGTGTCCACGAAGCTTTGGAAGTTTTTTTATTTCATCGCGAAGTGCTGGACGAACTGATGAACCAGCTCTAGCTGTCTGTCCTTTTCCACCACGTCCAGCTTGCTTTCCTCTTCTTCCACCACGAGCAATTTGCTTTGACTTCTTCAATTTATGAGTTCTTTTTATTTGATGAGTTTGCATAAATTTATTTTTATTAATTATCTAGTAAACATTTGTAGAGCTTTTATTGTTGCTTTTGCATTATTCATTTTATTTTTAGTACCTGAATGAAATTTTGCAGTAACATTATTTACTCCCGCAAGTGCAAGAATAGTCCTAGCTGAAGATCCAGCAATGATACCTTTTCCTTTATTTGGAGAAAGCCATATTGACGCTGACTTATATTTTACTTTGACATCAAAAGGAATTGTATTTCCTTTTGATAGCTTTAAAGTAAACATATTTTTCTTTGCTGACTTCATTGCTTTTTCTATAGCAGCTTGAGTATCAAGCGCTTTTCCTGTACCAAAACCAATTCTTCCATTTTTATCTCCAGCAGCAAGAGCTACAGCAAGAGAAAATCTTCTACCACCAGAAACCACACGAGTCACTCTTCTAATATCGATTGTCTTTGAATCAAATTCTGGTTTTTCTCTTGGAGGTCTTGCTCTACTACTACCTTTTGATCCATTTCTATTTCCACCTCCTCTGTTATTACCAGCTCCTCTTCTTGTTGAAAATTCTTTTGGAGCTTCAGCAGAAACTTCTTCAACATTAGCTTTGACTTCGACATTCTGGACTACCTCTTCGTTTAAATTATTATTTTCTGACATATTTTTATAATATATTTTAAATTAAAATTCTAGGCCGCCTTCTCTTGCGCCATCTGCTAAAGCTTTAATACGACCTTTATAAGGAAAACCTCCTCTATCAAAAACCACTTTTGTAATTCCTGCTTTTTTACCTTTTACTGCTAATTCAGTACCGATATCTTTTGCAGAAACTACTTTAGTTGCTTTATTAGTTAGATATGACTTTATATCACTAGCACTCACTATCACTTTATTAGTATCGTCATTTATTAATTGAGCATATATAAATCTATTTGATTTATATACAGCAAGACGAGGTAATTCTTGTGTGCCAGATACTTTTGCTCTGATTTTACGATGAAGCTTTTTTCTTTTATCGTTTTTTGTTTTTGAGATTACTTTTTTCATAAATTTATTTTAATTTATTATGCAGATTTCTTACCTTGTTTTCTTCTTAAGATTTCGTCGACATATCGAATTCCCTTTCCTTTATAAGGTTCTCCTTTTTTTATCTTTCTGACCTGCATAGCAAATCTTGAGACGACTTCTTTATCAATTCCTGAAATAGTAAGAGTACCTTTTTCTGCTACGACCACTGTCTCTTTTGGAATAATGACAAATACTGGGTGAGAAAATCCTACATTTAATTGTAAATTATCTCCTTTTACTTCCCATTTAAACCCAACTCCTTCTATAAGTAATTTTTTCTCAAAAAGATTCTGTGCTCCAAGTAACATATTTTCAATATGAGACATGTATGTACCCCAGAGTGCTTTTGCTAATTTATTATTACGTATTGGCTCACTTACGATTTTTCCATCTTCAATAATGATTTTGATTATATTTTCATCAAAATTTCTCTTAATGTCTCCTTTTGGTCCTTTTACACTAAATACTCCTTTTTCAAGGTTTACAGTGACTCCTTCTGGGATAATTAATTCTTTTTTTCCGATTCTTGACATAAATTTATTTTTTACCAAATATTAAATAAGACTTCGCCTCCGACCAATTCTTTGCGAGCTTCTTTACCTGATAATATTCCTTTTGGAGTAGAAACCACTATAAGCCCTCTACCAAATTTGAACTTGTGTAAATCTCTATAACCCAAATACACTCTTTTTGATAATTTAGACAATCTCTCAATATCATTGATCCTTGGAAGAATATGAGGATGCTTTCCTGAATATTCTAAAACTATTTTTAGTTTAGATTTGTTATCTGGAAGACTAACTACTTCAAAAGTTTTAATAAAACCTTCTTTTTTTAATACTTCAAGAATTGAAGTTTTGATTTTTGAATGTGGTACAAAAATATGATCTTTTTTTACAAGACCTGCGTTTTTGATACTACTTAACATGTTTGCTATTTGATCCATAAATTTCTTTATTTATAAAAATAATTTTTGTTTTAATCAATTAAAACTAAAATTTTAAATATATTTTTATTTTTAATTATTACCAAGATGATTTTTTTACACCAGGAATCATACCTTCGTTTGCTAATTCGCGGAAGCAAATTCTACAAAGATCAAAATCCCTCATATATCCATGTCTTCGACCACATTTAAAACATCTTCTGACTATTCTAGAAGAAAATTTTGGAGCTTTTTTTGCTCTTGCTTTAACAGATGTTTTTGCCATAGTTAAAAAATATTATTTGTTTTTAATAAGTGTGTCATAAGAATATCAAATGTATAAAGATACGCTTCCAAATAAAAGGAAAAATATATTTAACCATTGATTACGAATGACAAAAATAATAATAACACACAAGGTGATAAAAAGCAATTAAAAGAAAAACAGCCCCTTTTGGGAGCTGTCGCATACTTAGAGTTTATTTTAAATTCTAGGAGTATGTAAAAAAAATGAATTTGATTTTATTGTTTTGTTTTTTTAAACCAAAGTTAAGGAACATCTTTTGAAAGAAGATCGTTATTTTTTATTTCATTGTGTAGTGATATTTGAATTTTCATATATTTTATGATGTCGATGAAGTAGAATCATCTGTAGGAGTACTCGCTGTGGTATCTGTCGAAGAAGAATCATCTGTAGGATTACTTGCTGTCGTGGTATCTGTTGATGAAGAATCTGAATCAGACGAAGTATCTACTACCACATTATCTGATCCATTTGTATTATCAGAAGGACTCGAAGAAGCATTGTCTGAACCAGATGTAGTATCATCTGTATTTGTAGTATCTGTTGATGGAGTATTTGAAGATCCATTTGAAGAACCGTTTGACGAATTAGAAAGCTCTGTTATGTCTATACATTTTGATCCATCACTATTACAATACTTTTCTGCTCTAATCTCTTTTGCATAAATGATACCGTCGGCACCTATTTTCCAATTTAGACTAGCACTTTCAATTGCTTTTACATTGACAAGAGCATTTCCATTTAAATTTAATGTAAAATTATTTAATGTTAAAGAATTTGTAAGAGCTTTTATAGAAGCAAGTGATGAAGTAGAAAATAGATCATTTAGATTTGCAAGAGTCGTAGAAGATATACTAATATCTGTAGTAGAGGCCAAGAATAATGATAAATTATTTAATGAATTTTGAATTGTATTATTTATCAATGTTGATGAGCCGATATTTGCAAATAATAATGCAGATGAAGTTGAATTTAAATCTAAAGTCTTGCTTGCTAATTGATTGATACCTTTTACTAAATATGGCACAAGACCGCCATAAGCTACAGATTTAAAACCTGACTTAGAATCTGTACTTACAAGATTTGGAAATATTTGCTCTATTTCTTGAGCAATAAATCCAGTATGTTTAACATCAGTATCATTTTCTTTGTTCCAATTAAATTCTACTGTACGAAGATTTATAATCTTTGTAAGAACATCATCTTCTACAGAGGTTATATTTTTCTTTAATCTCTGATCAGAGCTACATGAAATTCCAAAACCTGATATATCAATATCACAAGTACCGTAAGTATTTTCAAAACGAGCAGATATTCCACCAGCGTCTACTCTTGTACTGGTACCTACATGAAGAGCATAGTTAGGATTTGCATTACCAATACCAAAATAATTATCAGTAATATCTGTACCTATATATGAAGAACCTACACTATTAAAATGAACATAAGAGACTCCATCTTTATCAGCAAAATCTAAATATGTATCATCAAAATCTGAGAATACAGAAAACAAATCACCATTATTTTTATTATTCACATATAAGCCTGTCTGAGCAGTGTTTCCAGTTACAGTGAATATATAATTAGAATTTGCTGGATTTGTTAAGTTAAATTCCGCAGTACTAGAAGCGGCAGATAGCTCTAGAAAAGGATTTCCATTTTGATTAGAAAATTCAAAAATTGAGCCACTAGCATCCACATTTGATATTAAGAAATTACCCCCATCAGAATTGTATAAATTAAATTCTGTAGAAGCATATGCAAAGAAAGCTTCTAAACCTGGATAATTTGTACTTGCATTATTTACTTCAATACCACCATTTATATGCAATTTCTGTGAGGTGTTATTCCATGTAAAATTACTACTTGCTCCAAAAACTCCAGCATTATTAAATTGAATTTCTGTACTAGATCCCGATACCAAGCCTGCACTAGCTGTCAAATATACATTAGAATCCACACTACCATCTGCTTTTAAGAATTGTGTTGAAGTACCACCATGTACTATGAAACTTTGAGCTTTTATTGACTGGAAAGAACTATCTTCAATAGAAGCTACATTTACGATACCTGTTACACTTGATAGAATTAAGCCGCCTGACCCGTCTGGTAAATACCCTCCAGAAGAAGCAAAAATACCTGTAAATCCATCATTTTCTCCATCAAGAATAACTTTATTATTAGAACTTAATGATACCTTTCCACTAAATATTGCATCTGTTCCGTTTAATGGTCCAGTCAAAGTACCTCCTGTTAATTTTAAATATCTAGAGTCAAATCCAGTATATGCAGATGTTAAATATGTATTACTATCCACACTACCATCTGCTTTTAAGAATTGTGTTGAAGTACCACCATGCTTAATAAATGAGTTTGCCATTGAATTGCCTGAAAATCTTCCTGTACCTGCAACATCAAGAGGATAATATGGAGTTGTTGTACCGATACCAAGTCCTGCATTTGTGATTACCGCTTCAACATTCACATAGTCGTTTACTATAAATCTTATATCACCACCTGCATTATCTGTACCTATTACCAAACCTGTACCATTTGCTCTTATCATTGAATATCCAACTCCATATGCACCACTAGTATTATCTCCAGTCAAATCACCAATATATCCAATGCCTAATTTATTATTATTTGTATAAACATTTCTACTATGAGTATTTGTAAATCCTGCATCTCCTGCAACATCAAGAGGATAGTATGGAGTAGTTGTAGCAATACCTACATTTCCA
>JAGOTK010000002.1 GCA_018061825.1 Minisyncoccota bacterium | reverse complement strand
AAAAAAGCAGTAGATATAGAAAATGGTTTTGTTCCTACTTATGAAGTTAGTAAAGGAAAAGAAAAAGTAATTTCAGAAATAAAATCTTTAGCTAAAAATGCAAAAGAAATTATACTTGCGACTGACCCTGATCGTGAAGGAGAAGCTATAGCTTGGCATGTAAAAGAAGCTTGTGGACTCAAAAATACTAAAAGAGCAGTATTTTATGAGATTACAAAAGATGCTGTAATAGAAGCTTTAAAGCATACTCGTGACATAGATATGAATTTGAAAGAAGCACAAGAAGCAAGAAGAGTTCTTGATAGACTTGTAGGTTATGATTTATCTGGAATGATCTGGAAAAAAGTTCGTTATGGATTATCTGCTGGAAGAGTGCAATCTCCTGCACTTAGAATCATAATGGAAAAAGAAAGAGAAATAAGAGCTTTTATTCCTGTAAAATATTTTAATATCGCAGTAGAACTTGAAACTAATGGAAAATTGAAAGAATCAAAAAAATATAAATTAGTTTTTGATTGTGAGCTTGAGCCAGGAATAAATCCTGAATTAAAAGAAATTGAAGCAAAGACTTTAACACAAAAAATATTAGAAGAAGGTAAAAAAGGAAATTGGTATATCAAAGAAATAAAAGAAACCAATGCAAAATCAAGTCCAAAATCCCCTTTTACGACTTCTACTCTTCAGCAGACAGCATCTAGTCGTATTGGATTTTCTCCAAAAAAGACAATGATGGTAGCTCAAAAATTGTACGAAAAAGGATTTATTACTTATATGCGTACAGATTCTACAAATCTTGCAGCATCCGCTATTTCTGAAATATCATCTTTAATAATTAAAAAATATGGAAAAGAATATTTAGAAAATAGATCTTATAAAGCAAAATCAAAAAATGCACAAGAAGCTCATGAAGCTATTCGTCCGACTCATGTAAACACTTTAGATGTTGGAGCAAATTCTGATGAAAAAAGACTATATGATTTGATATGGAGCAGGACCATGGCTTCACAAATGAGCGATGCCAAGCTTCTTCGTACAAAAATAATTTCAAATTTAGAATCTAAAAAAGATTTTCCAAATTTTTCAATAAATGGATCTGTAATTCTTTTTGATGGATGGTTAAAAGTTGATCCTGATGGTAAAAGTGAAGATGTAAATCTTCCAAAATTAAATGAAGGAGATCTTTTAAATTTAAAAACTATAAATTCTATAGAAAAAGAAACAACTCCACCAAATAGATATAGTGAAGCAAGTCTTATAAAAGAACTTGAAAAAAGAGATATTGGACGTCCTTCTACTTATGCATCCATAATATCTACTATTGAAGATAGAGGTTATGTAGAGAAAATAAATAAAAGTTTATATCCTACAGATACAGGAGAAGTAGTATCAGATTTCTTAGAGAAAAATTTTGCAAAATATATTTCAGATGATTTTACAAAAGGAATGGAAGATGAGCTTGATGAAGTGGCAGATGGTAAATTATCATATAAAAAACTATTAACAGATTTTTATAAACCATTTCAAAAAGAAATAAAAGAAAAAGATAAGATAGAAAAAGTAAATAATTTTGGAGAAGCTCCTGAAAATTTACTTTGTCCATTATGTACAGGAAAAATGATTATAAAATTATCAAAATCTGGAAAATTCTTATCATGTAGCAGATTTCCAGATTGCTCAGGGGCTAGGACTATAGATGGAGAGATCATGGAAGGTCCAAAAGATACTGGTAAGATTTGTCCAAAATGTGGTAAAGGAAAACTCATAGAAAGAAGTGGTAGATTTGGAAAATTTATCGCTTGTGCAAATTATCCAAAATGTAAACACATAGAACAAAGTGAAGAAGAAAAGCAAAAGAAAAATACAGGTATAAAATGTAATAAATGTGAGACAGGAAATCTGGAAGAAAGAAGAGGAAGATTTGGGATATTTTACTCATGTTCAAATTATCCAGATTGTAAGCTTGCAATAAAAGCAAAACCAACTGGAAATTATTGTAATCTTTGTCATGAGCTCATGATGGAAGGCACAAAGACAATTCCTGAAAGATGTTCAAGTAAAACTTGTCCAAATCATAATCCTCACAAATTAGAAAAAAAATAAAAAAATCCATTACAAATATGTAATGGATTTTCCATTTAAAAAATTTTTAAGCAATTACTACTGGCTTAAAATTAAAATTTACAGCAGGTAAACCTTTTTCTAATAGCTTTCTATCAACTGCTTTTGCAGCCAATCTTACATCAGAAAAACTTTTCCACCATACAAATTTAATTTTTTTGCTTTTTCTAGAAACTACAGCTAAATAAGTAAATATGTTACCAAGCCTAACTATAGAAACATTGCTATAATTAGTACTTTTAACACGTATATTTCCTTTACAGGAAATATTTTTTACTTCTTGCAATACTATGTCTTCAAAAGATTTTCTGCTTTTCAATTTTTTTTCAAAATCTTGAATTTCTTTTGTAGGCACTCTAGTTAAAGATGTGCTTCGATCTTTTTGCATTTTTTTAAATTTTTGGATTAAAAAATTTTATTTAAAGGACTATTGAAAATATATCAGAATACAAGCATATTGTCAATATTAAATTTAAATGTTAAAATATACTTATGACAGAGACTACTGAAAAAATAAATAAAAGCTTTTTATATTTAACAATAGAAGATTTGTTTTTATCTTTCTCTAAAAACAGAATTTTAAAAAAAGAAGAAAAAGAAATCATAGAAAAAGCTTTTAATTTTTCTAAAAAATTTCACGAAGGTCAATTTAGAAATTCTGGAGAACCATATTTTAATCATTGTATAGAAACAGCAAAAAACATAGCTAGACAAAACATGGATATTGATACCATAGTTGCTGGATTACTTCACGATACTTTAGAAGATACTTTAGCTACCAGTGATGAAATAAAAAATGAATTTGGTGAAGATGTCTTATTTTTAATCCAAGGAGTCACAAAATTAGGAAGTATCAAATATAAAGGAATGGAAAGACATGTTGAGAGTATGCGTAAATTTTTTATTGCTATAGCAGAAGATGTGCGTGTAGTAGTGATAAAGCTTTGCGACAGACTTCACAATGTTTCAACACTTGAATATTTAAGAGAGGATAAAGCAAAAAGAATAGCAATAGAAACTCTAGAAATTCACGCTCGCCTTGCAGATCGTATAGGTATGGGAAAATTAAAAAGTGAACTTGAAGATAAATCTTTTCCTTATGCTTATCCTGAGGATTATAAAAAAGTGAGGGAAATGTTTGAAGAGACAAAATCTGCTTCTGAAAACTATCTTTTAAATATACTTCAAAGAGTAAAAGAAGAGCTCACTGTTTTTAATATAAAATCTATAAAAATAGATCACAGATTAAAACATTTATATTCTTTATATGAAAAATTAAAGAAAAATAATTGGGATATACAAAAAATATACGATATTGCTGCAATGAGGATAATTGTAGAAGATATTGGAGTTTGTTATCAAATTTTAGGTCTAATACATGGCCTTTATAAGCCTGTACCAGGAAGATTTAAAGATTACATAGCGGTACCAAAGCCAAATGGGTATCAATCACTTCATACTACAGTATTTGATGGAGAAGGAGGTACATTTGAAGTGCAGATTCGTACTGAGCAAATGCATGAAGAAGCAGAATATGGTATTGCTTCTCATCTAATATACAAAGAAGCTGGAGATAGTAATAAATTAAAAAATAAATATTCTAAAAATCAATTAAAAGATGTCTCAGAGAAAATATCTTGGACTAAAGAATTACTTCAAGTCCAAGAAGGACTTACAAAAAATAAAGATTTTATTAAAAATATCAAAGAAGAATTTTTAAATAAGAGAATGTTTATCCATACACCAAATGGTGACATATTAGAATTACCAAACGGATCTGGGGTTGTAGATTTTGCATATTTTGTACATTCAGATATTGGAAATCATATCGCTGGAGCAATGGTAAATGGAAAACTAGTATCTCTTAATACAAAATTAAAAAATAACGATATTGTGGAAATAATGACTAAAGAAGATGCAAAACCAACAAGAAAATGGCTTGATTACGCTTTCACATCTCTTGCAAAAAGACATATTAGAAATTATCTAAAAGAGCATGGCGGTACAATTGATAAATTTTTTATATAAAAATAAAAACACTAGATTTTTCTAGTGTTTTTATTTTTACAAACTAAAGTTTCTAATATCGTACAAGTCATTTTGTCTTTCTTCATCAGCTTTTATTTCTTCTTTACTTCTATCATCTTCAAGCTTTTCTTCAAAATCTAAGCTACTTATATTATCATTTATAAAGTTATAATTATTTGAATTTTGCAATTCTAAATTTTCTTTTTTTTCTGCTTCAAATTCTTTTTTTACAAGATTTTCCAAAATCAATTCTCCTGTATGATTTTCTTCGTTTTCTACTGAGGGAAGATTTGTCTCTAATTCTACTGCTGGTAAAATATTTAAAACTTCTGTCGTAGGTAATATTTCTTCTTCTTTTATAAGGAAATTGTTTGATTGAATACTTTCACTTTCCATTTCCATTTCTTTATTTGCAAGCTCCATCATCACAGCATCTGCAAGAGGAGAAGATCTATCAAGATTCATTTCTTTTTTTATTCTATCAAACATACCTTCATGACTTTTATTTTGTCCAGCATTCTTAATTATTCCTGCAAGAGCCATGAGCTCATCGTAAGAAAAATAATCAATAGTAATCTTTCCACCTTTTTCTTTTGGTTCGATATGGACTCTTGTTCCAAGACTTTCTGCCAATCTTTCTTCAAGATCTACAACTTCAGGATTTGCCATAAGACTTTTTTTACGAACTTTTTCAAAAGCTACCCTTCTAGCAAGACTCTCAGCTTCACGTACAGTCATCTTTCTCATGAGCATTTCTTTAAATAGAGTCACTTGCTCTGCTGGCTTATCAATAAGCATGAGAAGAGGTCTTGTATGTCCTTCAGATATTTTACCTTGTACTAATGCATCTAAAATTTCTTGTGGAAGCATCAGTATACGAACTGTATTTGATACATATTCTCTACTTTTTCCAACTTTTTTTCCAATATCACTCCATGACAATTTAAATTCATCTGCTAATTGCTGGAAAGACTTTGCCCTATCCACTGCATTTAAATCTTCTCTTTGTATATTTTCTATAATAGCAAGCTCCAATTTACTTCTATTGTCATCTCCTATACGCACGACACAAGGGACTTCTTTTACACCTGCTAATTTTGATGCACGAAGACGTCTTTCTCCTGCAATAAGCTCATAAGCTACAGAAATTGATCCATCATCATGGGCATCTTCACGTCTTGTGACTACGAGAGGTTGAAGTACTCCATATTGACGAATACTTTCAGCTAAATCTTTTAGATTTCTCTCATCAAACTCTCTACGAGGTTGATATGGATTTGGTAATATTTTCTCTGTTTCAATCCAATAGACTGCGTTTTGTAATTCTGCCATAAATTATTTCAAATTAAGATTTTTATTTCAGTAGTATATCATAAAAAAAACTGCCATTCACATGACAGTTTTGCACATATTTTATTTTTATTTACTTTTACAAACCTTTGTAGACAAATTATTTATCAATAAAGATTTTTCGTTAAATTCTTCAAAATTATATTTTTCTGTATAAAAATAAATATTTTCTTTACCAATCCTATTAAAAATCTTGCCTTTTTGAAATAAGTCGTTAGAATCTTCTTTACTCAGAATTAGTTTAAATTTTTTAAACTTTTCACTAAACAATATAGAAGAGACTTTTTCCTTATCTTTATTTTTCAATAATTTTATCAAAAAAGTCCAAGTAAGAGTATTAAAGATAATAAAAGATGTGATTTGTTTTTCTTTTTTTAAAAGATCTAAATCTATATTAGAAAAACAAATGTAAAAATCATCAGACAAATAAGACGCTTTCATTTTTAAATTGTTTTTAAATTAATAAACTATTTAGAATATATACCAAAATAGAAAAATATGCTAGAATATCTAAATAATTGCCGAAGTGGTGGAATGGTATACACGTGCGACTCAAAATCGCATGCTTCACGGCTTGTGGGTTCAAGTCCCACCTTCGGCACCAAAATAATTTGTATAGTATTTATATTATTTGTCAAATTTAATAGCTAATGACTTTTTGTATAAAAATTGATATCATGAAGTAATGATCCCCTTTTTACAAAAAATAAAAAAAGAAAGAATTAAAAAAATACTCAAAAAAAGCTTTGTTTATATATCTTTTCTTATAATTCTTTTTTTGACATCCTCTTTAATTATATATTTTTACATATCTAATTACTCTAATCCTTTTATATATTCAGATATAGAAAAAATACCAGAAAATAATGTTGGGCTTTTACTTGGCACTTCTCCTGTCACTTCAAATGGTGAAGCTAGTTTATTTTTTATAAACAGAATGAATTCTGGAAAAGAATTAATAAAACAAGAAAAAATAAAATACATATTAGTTTCTGGTGATAATAAGACACTTTCTTATAATGAGCCAAAATATATGAGAAATTATCTACTTAAGCTTGGAGTAGATGATGGGATAATAATTTCAGATTATGCAGGAAGAAGAACCTTGGATTCAGTGATAAGAAGTAGCGAGATATTTAGTCAAGATAAAATCACAATAATTTCTCAAAAATTTCATAATCAAAGAGCAATATTTATAGCCAGAAAAAATGGAATAGACGCTATAGGATTTAATGCCAAATATCCATATGAAAATAATTTTGAAAATATTTTTACAAATACATGGACTTTTTTAAGAGAGCTTTTAGCGAGAGATCTAGCAATAGTAGATTTTATAACAAATAAGAAACCTACAATACTTGGCACAAATATAGAAATTAAAAATAAAAATATTTTAGAAATTAAAAGACTGATTTTACAAAACTAAACCGCCTCTTTACGAGACGGTTTTCAAAATGTTTTAAATTTCTTTTACTTCTTTAAAAATCTTTTTTGTAATAAGTTCATGGAAAATAGAACAACAAGTCCGCAAACTATTGCATAAGTTATTCCAAAACCTATTTCAAATAAAGAAGAGTCTTTACCAGATAACACATTCAAAATATCTGCTATTGTAAATAATCCATATATGTAAGGCGTAGGAAAATCTTTTGGGAATTTCCAAGCATCTTTCAGCATGAAATAACTTGCAATAGCTATGGAAATAATACTTGAATATCCTGAAATATTCAAAGAATTTTTACCTAACAGATTGAATGTAGCTAAACCAAATACAAGAAAAGAAATAACAGAAACAAAAAGGATTCTTTTTTCATCTTTCTCAAAATCGATTTGTCGATTTTTTAACAAAGCTATTAAAGCTGTTAAAAATCCACCACCCGCATACCAAAAAGGTAATTCATAACTACCTTTAGGGGTTGATATGAATGCAGATATTCCAAAAAGTAAATCTAGCGAACCCCAAAAAATCATTGAAAGAAAGCTTTGTCTTTTATCTTTTAACAACATTTCATACCAGAGAGGTAAAAATGCAATAAGTCCGATGAAAATACTTATACTTTTTAAAGTATTCATTCTTAAGAGTTTAAAGGTTTAACAATGTACGAATTAACTTTAATAGCCTAATACAATAAAAGCACTTTGTCAATGATTGAATTTTATATAAAATTTTAGGAATTTATGTTAAATTTTATTTATGAAAACCAAAACTCTTCCAAAAATAATAGTAATAATAGGCCCTACCGCTAGTGGTAAGACTGACCTGTCTGTAGAAGTTGCAAAAAAAGAAAATGGAGAAATAATTTCTTCTGACTCTAGACAGATTTATAAATATCTTGATATCGGATCTGGAAAAGTAACTAAAAAAGAAATGAAAGGAATAAAGCATTACTGTCTTGATATTTTTGATCCAAAAGAAATAAAAAAAACAAAATCTGTGACGGATTATTTAAAATTTGCAAATAAAAGTATAAAAGAAATATTAGAAAAAGGAAAAACCCCTATTGTCTGTGGAGGAACAGGATTTTATATCGACGGTATACTTTTTGGAATTCCAAAAAATGCAAAACCAAATTTAAAATTAAGAAAAGAATTGGAAAAAGAAAATATAGAAAATCTTTTAAAGAAAATAAAGAAATTAAATAAAGAAAAATATTTAGAATTAGTAAATAATGAAAATACTAGTGAGAAAAATAATAAAAGAAGATTAATTAGAATTATAGAAATACTAGAAAGTAAAAAATCTGAAGATACAAAACCTGAAATTTCTAAATTAAATAAAGATTTAAAATATGAGGTAGAATTTATCATTACAAATCCAAATAAAGAAGAATTGCGTGAGAGAATAAATCTAAGATTAAAAAATAGACTCGAAGCAAAAGGAAAAAATAATCTCATAAATGAAGTAAAATTTTTAAGAGATAAATTAAAAATAAAAGATGAATGGCTACTTTCTCTTGGACTTGAATACAAATATGTGACAATGCATTTAAGAGGAGAACTAGAATACGAAAAAATGCAGGAAATTTTAGGAAATAAAATCTGGCAATTCGCAAAAAGACAGATTACTTGGAATAAAAGATACAAAAATTAAAAGATTTATAAAGTTTAATTTAATTAAAATTACTGTTTTTTATTTTTATAATTTTTTGCTATAATACTTTTATAAAAAATAAGTCATGGAAAACAAATACTTTATAACTATTGGACTTGAGATACACGCTGAACTAAAGACACAGAGTAAGATGTTTTGCTCTTGCGCCAATATCCCTCTTGAAGACTCACCAAATAAAAATGTGTGCCCTGTCTGTATGGCTCATCCTGGGACTCTTCCTGTATTAAATAAAGAAGCTATTAAAAAGATGATTGAGATTGGTCTTTATATCGATGCAAATGTAGCAGACTTCACAGAATGGGATAGAAAGCATTATTTTTACCCCGACATGCCAAAAGCTTATCAGCTCACACAATACAAATATCCAGTAGTGAGTGGAGGAGAAATAAATAATTGGCCTCTCACCAGAATTCATCTTGAAGAAGATACTGCAAAATCTACTCATGATCAAGGAGATCATACTCTTGTAGATTTTAATAGAGCAGGAGTACCCTTAATGGAGCTTGTGACAGATCCTATAACTTTTGATGATATTGAAATAGCAGCAAAGACTTCTAGCGAATTTGGAAAAGAACTTCAATTAATTTTAAGAACACTTGATGCCAGTGAAGCAGAAATGAGTAAAGGACAAATGCGTATTGAGGTAAATTTATCTGTAAGTAAAGATAAAAATAAATATGGAACTAAAGTTGAAGTAAAAAACATTAATTCATTCAAATCTGTAGAAGATGCTGTGAGATTTGAATCAAAAAGACATATTGAATTAATAGAAGAAGGAAAGGGAGATGAAATAGTCCAAGAGACAAGAGGTTTTGAAGAAAATAAAAGAATAACTTTATCACAAAGAAAAAAAGAATCCTCTGACGACTATAAATATTTTCCAGATCCAGATCTTCCAAAAGTCTATCTTCATTCTTTATTTAATTTAGACGAAATAAAGAACAATCTTCCAGAAACTTTAAAAAATACAAGAAAAGAAATGAAAGAAGTTGGTGTAAAAGAAGAATATATAGAATTATTATTAAATAATACATCTCTTTTAAGATACTTTAATGAAGTAAAAAAAGAAATTTTGAATCATGATTTTAAAAATGAAAAAGTAGAAAAAATGATCAATCTTGCTGTAAATTATATTTGTGTAGATGTATCAAGTATTTTACAAAAAGAAGAAAAAGAAAAATTTGTACATTTTATAAATGAGGAAGATTTTTCAGAGATAATAGATATGTTATATGAAAACGAGCTTTCAAGTCGTGGCGCAAAAGATTTGATAGCTTTTATGATGACAAATATGCCTTATGACACAATGCTTGAAATGAGTGAAAATGATATAAGTGCAAGACAAATGGCAGAAATGAAAGGACTAATTCAAAAAAATGACAAAGAAGCTCTTGTGTCTATTGTGGATAATGCTATAACAAATAACCCTAAACAATGGGAAGAATTAAAAGCTGGAAATGATAAATTGATAATGTTCTTTGTTGGACAAGCAATGAAAGAAGCAAAAGGCTCCGGCAACCCTCAACTGTTTACTGAGATTATAAAAGAGAAAGCAAAATAAAAAAGATAAAAACAAATCTTTATCTTTTTTAAATAAAATATTTACAAACTTCTTAAATTTGATGAAAGAATACTATAGGCTTCTCTTTCTTCTAAAGAATCCTCATCTTCTTCTGAAGAATTAGGTCTAGAAGAAAACTCATTACAAATCTCATTAAAAAAATCTTTGTTATATTTTATTCCAGAGGCAGGATTACAAACAGCACTTCTGACCCAATTTTCTTTAGTTGTATATTTAAAATAAATACACATACCACAATTTTTATCACACATAAGAACTGATTTTAAAATTAAGAAATAATTTTTACTTATTTATACTAACAAATACAAACTATAAGTCAAACTTTATTATTTCAAGATTTGATTTAATTTTTTTTCAAAATCTTTTATAGATTTATCATCAAAAAGAGAAAGTAAAATTATATTTTCTTTTTTTTGTTTTGAAACTTTAGCAAGATCAGTTAATTTTTTATCAAGCTCTTTTTTATCTGAGACTTCATCTATTTTTGTAAGTATTATAATTTCTTCTTTTTTAGAAAGAAAATTTTTCTCTATATCTTTTTTGATTTTACTTATTTCTGTTTTTGTTAAAAGAGTCTCTTCCAATGGCTCAATTTCTTTTTTTAGATTATCTTCATCATAATTCTTTAATTCATTTCTTACTATTTTATATGAAGATGAAATATCTTTATCACTAGCAGCAACTAGATGAAATAAAATTCCAGTCCTTGAAATATGTCTAAGAAATTTATGACCCAAACCTTTTCCTTCACTTGCCCCTTCTATCAGACCAGGAATATCTGCCAATATAGACTTCTTGTAAGCTCCTAAATTTGGTTCAAGCGTAGTAAAAGCATAATTGGCTATCTTTGCATTACTATTTGTGATTGCGTTGAGTAAAGACGATTTTCCAGCATTTGGAAGACCGATAAGTCCAGCATCAGCGATAAGTTTAAGCTCTATTTCAAGCTCTGCATTTTCTCCCCTATCTCCTTTTGTAAATTCTTCTGGAGCACGATTTGTTGCTGTTTTAAAATTTTCATTTCCAAGCCCACCTTTTCCACCACGAAGAATAAGAATATCTTCACCTTCTTTATTATATTCAATTTTTGTATTGTATGTGAGATTGTGAATCACAGAGCCTACAGGTATTCTTAAATATAAATCTTCAGCATTTGCTCCATGCATACTTCTCTTAGCTCCAGGCTCGCCATTTTGAGCTATCCATTCTTTTTTGTTTTTATAGTCATTTAATGCGTGGATATCATGAACAACACGTAGATAAACATTTCCACCTTCTCCTCCATCACCACCAGCAGGTCCACCAAAAGCTATGTGTTTTTCTCTTCTCCAGCGTACTACACCAGTTCCTCCATCACCAGCTTTTATTTTTAATTTTACATGATCTATTAACATAGTTTTTAATATTGTTAAAATAATACCATAAAATATAGTTTTATTAAAGACTTGACAATAAATGTAGAGTATGTTAATATTATATACGGAATCAAAAATTCATTCAAAATAAATCGTACAAAATGAAAAAAAATTATTTTCCTTTAATCGTGTGTATTATTTTAGGAGCAATATATTCTGATGAAAAAAATTTGTTAGATGGTTTTCTAATATTTTTTGCATTTTTATGTTCAGGAATATTACTTACTTTAATAGTAAGCTCTAAAACGAATAAAGAAATTTGAAAAACAAAAAGCCTCTCAAAATTTGAGATGCTTTTTTATTTTTTGCTTTTATATTTTAAAAATTCTTTAATCTATATGATTTTTCGTGATCACGAATCTTTTCATGAACTTTTGCTTCAATTTGACGAATACGCTCGCGTGTCACTTGAAATTCTTCACCAACTTCTTCAAGAGTATGCATAACTCCGTTATATATACCTAATCCATTTCTCATTTCTACTATTTTTCTTTCTTTTTCTGAAAGATCCATCAATATTTCGTTTATCTGATCTGCAAGTATTCTTCTGCTAGCTTCTTGATCAGGAGAAAGAATCTTGTCATCACTTACAAATTCTCCAAGTGAAGATTTATCATCATCATCACCTGTTGGTTTTTCAAGTGATAAAGTTTCTTGATCAATATTTTCTATAATATGAATCTTTTCTACATCTACGCTCATTTCATCTGCTATCTCTTCAGCTAATGGCTCTCTTCCTAAATCTTGAGATAGTCTTCTGACTACTTGTTTGTATTTAGCTATCGTCTCAACCATATGTACTGGTATACGAATTGTACGTGATTGATCAGCAAGAGCACGAGTGATACCTTGACGAATCCACCAACATGCATATGTAGAAAATTTATAGCCTTTACTAAAGTCATATTTTTCTACAGCTTTAAATAGTCCGAGATTTCCTTCTTGAATAAGATCTAATAATGTTAAGTTTGGACTTCTTCCTACATATTTTTTTGCAAAAGTCACAACTAATCTTAAATTAGCTTTAGCTAAAATATTTTTAGCTTCACTATCGCCCATCTCAATTCTTTTTGCGAGATCTCTCTCTTCATCTGAAGAAAGCAATGGATATTGACCTATTTCTTTAAGGTAAATTTGAATACTGTCATGATTAACATCATCTTTTGAGAATTTTGCAATATCTTCATCCATATCTAAGAGATTACTTCCGTCTAAAATATCTACACCTGCTATAGAAAGTCTTTCATATAATTCATCTAGATATGAAATATCTGTTTCTAAATCTGGAAATATTTTTATAATATCATCATATGTAATAAAACCTCTCTCTTTTCCTTTTTTTATTATCTCATTTTCCTTATCAAATCTTAATGTTTCTGATTTTGATAATTTTGGAGATTTTACTTTTTTAGTCTTTTTGCTTTCTTTGTCTATTTTTGCTTTATTTGTATCTATTCTTTTTTGTCTTTCTTTTTTGTCTTTTGCATTTTTTATTTCACGTCGCTTCTTTTCTGCAGCTTTTTCTTTTATAGTCAATGCTTTTAAATTTATAAATTTTGATTCTTTTTCTTTGTCAGACAATTTTTTAACTACTTTTTTAGTAGCTTTTTTTACAACTTTTTTTATAAGTTTTTTTACAGGTTTAACTAATTTTGTTTTTTTTGTATTCTTTTTATTATTAGTTACTTTCTTTAAAACTTTTTTAACCTTTTTGGTATTTTTAGCCATATTATAAATATAAAAATTAAGCACGATGAATTTTAAATAAAAAATTAATAAATTAAATAGCGTACACAAACACGCTCTTGTCAAATTTTTTATATTATACTTTATAAATAAAAAATATGCAAGACTTTAGCTATAGATATAATACAAACATCATCCATAAATATTACAAAAATAAATTACTTAACTTTTAATTTGTGAATTTCTTTTCTTACATTCGATACTCTTATTAAATTTTCTTCACTATCTTTGTCTGATAAGACACGAATATTTTTTATTTCTTCTTCCAACATCTCTATTTTATAATTATTTGTTAATTCTTGTAAAATTTTATTTATAAATTTTTTCTCATCTTCTATATAATTTTCATTTTTTGAAAATTTATCTTCTATTTTTAAAATTTCTTTTTCTATTATTTCTTCTGGCAAATTATCACACTCTTCTAAAAAGTTATTTTTATAACTTATAAAATCCACATCTTCAAAATATTTATTTAAAAATGTATCTTCTTTTATCTCTATTTTTTTAAATTTTAAAATAGCTAATATTTCTTTTAAGATCATCTCTCTTTTAGAAGAAAAATTTGATTCTATTTTTATTTCTTGCTTTTTAAAAGAAAATTCTTCATCTATTATGTTTTTTATTTTTTTCAAATCATTATATAAATCTATTTCTTCTATATTTAATTTATTTGCTAAAAACCTTATAAAATAAGCTTTATCCATATCACTTTCTATAGCTCTAATAAACGGAAGCACTTCTATTCTTACTACTTTCAATCTTTCTCTTTCATCTTTTATATTTAGAAACAAAGAAGAAATGAAATATTCTATTATGTGAACCCTTTTACTTATCAAATCTTTCCAAGCTTCTCCTCCAAAATCTTTTATGAGATCTGCTGTGTCTTTTATACCCTCCTTTTTAGGAATTATAAAAACATCAAGACCTCCATATAAAGCAAGCATAGCTGATCTTTTCATTGCTTTTTCTCCTGCTTCATCTTGATCAAAAGAAAGAAGAACTTTATCTGCAAATCTTTTTAAAATCTTTATATGATCTTCTGTTAAGCTTGTACCAGAGACTGCTACTATATTGTGAATTCCAGATTGATGACTCATAATAAGATCCATTTGTCCTTCTACCAAGATCACTTCTTTTTTTTCTGCTATACTTTTTTTTGCCAGATCATATCCAAATAATATTTTACTCTTATGATAAATTTCTGTTTCTGGTGAATTTATATATTTACCCATTTTGCCATCATCAAATTCTGGTAAAATTCTAGCAGAAAAACCAACAACATTTCCAAATGAATTTTTGATTGGAAACATTATCCTCCCTCTAAATCTATCAAAATATTTATCTTCACCTTCTTTTTTTATCACAACCCCTGCTGATATCATTTCTTCTGGAGAAAAACCGTTTTTAGACATATCTATAAATAAATCCCTCCATCCAAATTCTCCTCCTAAAGAAAATCCTATGTTAAATTTTTTTATAGTTTCTAAAAGTAATCCTCTATTTCCTAAATACTCTTTTGCAAGTGGAGAGTTTTCTAAATTTTTTTCAAAATGAAGAGTTGCTTTTTGCAATAAAGAAATCAAGTTTGTTTCTTTATCTTTTTCTTCTTTTTTATACTGTGTAAGCTTTATACCTGCTCTATCTGCTAGTATTGTCAAAGCTTCATAAAAAGGTACACTTTCTATTTTTTCTATAAAAGAAAAAATATCACCATGTTCATTACAACCAAAACAATGATAATTTCCTCTATCTGGAGATACATAAAAGCTTGGAGATTTTTCATTGTGAAATGGACAACGAGCTTTAAATTGAGAGCCTGATTTTTCTAGACGAACATATGTTGATACAACATCTAAAATAGAAAGATTTTGCTTTATTTGATCTTTTGGATTCATCTTGATTCTATTTTAGCAAAAATATGTAAAATAGTGAAAAAATAAAGAATTTGACAAATCTTATTTTAAATTATATTATTTAAAAGGAAACTTTTTTTAAACCTATAAATTAAGAAAAATGTTTTTTTTAACAACACTATTCTACTTAAGATTTGATATAAATCTTACTTGGAAAATCATTTTTATCTTATTTTTTATACTAATTATTATTTATTTTTATAAAAAAAACATAAAAAAATACACGGGCAAAATATATTTTTTAGAAGATAAAATAAAACTAAAAAACATATCAAGATTTCCAAATCTTACAACTACAAATTTAATATCTACTCCTTTATATGGCTATACAGCTTTTGTTAAAATAAAAATAAAAGGAGTAGAAATTAAGGAAAAATTTAAAATATTTAAAGAAAAAGAAATAAAAATTGGAGATGAATTAGAAATAATTTACATAAATCTTTTTTTTATTAAAAGAAAATTAATTTTATATTAAATTAAAAGTTGTAAAAAAAACAGTCTAGAATATTCTAGACTGTTTTTTCTTTATAGATTACTTTTTAATTTTATTCTTCTATATTTTTATTTTGTATACCTGTCCCAGCTGGAATAAGTCTTCCAATAATAACATTTTCTTTTAAGCCGTGTAATCTATCAACTTGTCCACGTGTAGCTGCATTAATCAATACTTTTGTTGTGTGTTGAAATGAAGCTGATGAGAGCCATGAATTTGTAGTTAAAGCAACTTCAGAAATACCTAAAATAAGATTTATTCCTTTTGCTACTTCTCCTCCAAGTTCTTTTACTCTATCATTTTCTATTCTAAAATCTGAAATTTCAACTACATCTCCAGTTGTAAAATTTGTATCTGCCGCATCTTTAACTTTCACACGAGAAAGCATTTGCTTTATGATAAGCTCCATATGTTTTCTTGAAATTGAAGCTCCTTGAAGTTCGTAAACTTTATTTAATTCATTTACGATATATTCTTCAGCTATTTCTCTTCCTGCTAAATCATAAAGATCTTCTATGTTTAAAGATCCATCTGTCAAAGGTTGTCCCTTGACTACATTATCTCCAACTTTTACAACTGATCTTCTTGAATAAGCCATTTCATATTCTATTCTCAATCCTTTTTTCTTTGATGCTGCATAAGATCCATCATCGTTGCTCATTACTACGATACTTTTTGATTTACCGTCTCTTTTTATTTCTGTAACTTCTCCATTTGAAAGAGATATTATTCCTGGATTCTTTGGTGAACGTCTTTCAAAAATCTCGGCGACACGAGGAAGACCTTGTGTGATATCTGCTCCTGCGACACCTCCAGAGTGGAATGTACGCATTGTAAGCTGTGTACCAGGTTCTCCAATAGCTTGAGCAGCCACTATACCTACAGCTTCACCTATTTTTACAAGCTCATTTCTAGCAAGATCTAAACCGTAACATTTTTGACATGTACCATTTAAAGATTCACAAGAAAGAGGAGAATATATATGACATTCTGAGATCTCTGCTTCTGCGACAAGCTTTGAATTTTCTCTGTTTACTAAATGTCCTTTTTTAAATAATGTTTTTCCATTTTTATCTATTAAGTCTTGAGCTATAACTCTACCTATAATACTCTTAGACAATGGAATTTCTATACCTAATACATTTTCTGTCTTTAAAAGTTTTGAATTTTTTGTTCCGCAATCATCTTCAGAAATAATTAAATCTTGTGACACATCTACAAGTCTTCTTGTAAGATATCCAGCTTCAGCCGTCTTTAGAGCTGTGTCAGAAGTACCTTTACGAGCTCCGTAAGTAGTGATGAAATATTCTAGAGGAGAAAGGCCTTCTTTATTTGATGAAATAATTGGAAAATCTATACTTTTTCCAGATGAAGAAGCAATTATACCTTTCATACCTGCAAGCTGAATAAGTTGCTTTACTGATCCTCTGGCTCCTGAAGTCAAAAGATTGTAAACAGATCCGTATTTATCCATTGCTTTTGTAGACATCAATTCTTCAATTTCTTTTCTTATTGTTGTCCAATTTTCAATAACTTTTTGATACCTTTCATCTTCAGACAAGAGACCTTCTTCAAAATATTTTTTAATACCTTGTTCTTGATGTCTTCCTTTTTCTATTATAGAAGTTTTTTCTTCTGGTACTTTTACAGCATCTATTCCCCATGTTGTACCTGAAATTGTCGCATATTTAAATCCAAAAGCTTTAATTTTGTCAATAATTTTTGGAGCAATATCAAATCCATATTGAGTTATTACTTTGTCTATAATTTGATTCATTCTATTTCCACCAACTTGCTCATTAATATATTCAAAATCATCTGGCAATATTGAATTAAAACGAAGTCTTCCGACCGTTGTCTCAAATCTTTTACCTTCAAACTTTTTATATTTATCCTTTGTTGTTGGAACAACAGAAATCTTTGCGCGTAAATCTATAATACCAAAATCATTTGCAGTAATAGCATCATTTGGAGATGAGAAATATTTATCTTCACCTTTAGACTCTGGTATTTCTGTTGTTAACCAAAAAGATCCAAGCAACATGTCCATACGAGGATTTACAATTGATTCTCCAGATCCAGGCTTTAAAAGATTTTTATTTGCAGCCATCAAAGTCTTAGCTTCATATTGCGCTTCTTCTGATAAAGGAAGATGAACAGCCATTTGATCTCCATCAAAGTCAGCGTTGAAAGCTGTACACACTAGAGGATGAAGTTGAATAGCATTTCCTTCTACCATTTTTGGCTTAAACGCTTGAATACCTAATCTGTGAAGTGTTGGAGCACGATTCAAAAGTACATATTTTCCTTCAATTACTTCTTCTAAAATTTCCCAAACTTCTGGAATACTATCTTCTATTAATTTATTTGCACCTCTGATATTGAAAGTAAATTCTCTTTCAAGTAATTTTGAAATTACAAAAGGTTTAAATAATTCAAGAACCATATGTTTTGGAAGTCCACACTCGTCAATAGAAAGATCAGGACCGATAACAATAACAGAACGTCCAGAATAATCGACACGCTTTCCAAGAAGATTTTGTCTAAATAATCCAGATTTTGACTTTATACCATCTGAAAGAGATTTTAATTGTCTTTTTTGTCCAATGATAGTAGTAGCTTCTTGTCCTCTTCTCATTGAATTATCTATAAGAGCATCTACAGCTTCTTGAAGAATTCTTTTTTCATTTCTTAAAATAACATCAGGTGCTGATATTTCTTTTAATTTTAATAGACGATTATTTCTGTTTATAACTCTTCTGTATAAGTCATTTACATCACTTGTAGCGTATCTACCTCCTTCTAAAGCTACCATAGGACGAATTCCTGGAGGAATTACTGGCAAAGCTGTGAGAAACATCCACTCTGGTCTAATACCTGCATTTCTAAAAGCTCTGACAAGAGACAATCTCTTTTCTTGTTTTTCTCTTTCAATAGTAGAAATCTTTTCTAACCTTACTAAAATTTCTTTTTCCAGATCATCAAGATTCATATTCTTGAAAATATTGTATATAGCTTCCGCTCCAATCTGTGCTTCAAAAGCAATACTATATCTCATTGAATATCTATGATAAGTAATCTCATCTAAGATTTTTCTTTCTCTAATTTCTTCAATTTCTTTTTTTGTTGCAAGCATCAACTCTTTTAGTTTTTCTTTTGTCTTCTCGTCAGTAGCTGCTTTAATTTTTGACTTAAATTCACTTTCAAGATTTCTTAAAATTTCTTCTTTTTCTACCTTATTTACTTTAGTAATAATATAATTAGCAAAATAAACAACTTTTTCTACTTCATTTTTTGGCTCACTAAGAAGAAGCGCAATATTGGATTGTACATTTCTTAAAAACCAAATATGTGCCACAGGAGATGCGAGTTCTACATGTCCCATTCTTTCTCTACGAACTATTGCTTTTGTTACTTGAACTCCACATTTTTCACAGACAATATCTTTATATCTTATTCTTCTATATTTTCCACAATAACATTCATAATCTTTTTCTGGTCCAAATATCTTCTCATCAAAAAGACCATATCTTTCACTTCTTCCTGTACGATAATTTATAGTTTCTGGCTTTGTCACTTCTCCAAAACTCCAAGAACGTATTGCTTCTGGTGAGGCAATTTTTAATTGCAATCCATCAAAATTTGTTGTGTCTATTGTTTTCATAAATTTATTTTATTATTTTATTAATCAAATTTTAATTTTCTATTTCAATAACTTTTTCCTCACCTAATAATTTTTTCCTGCTTTTCTTTTCTTCTCTGATAAGTGGAATAATATCTAATGATAATCCTCTTAAAGTATTTAAAAGAACGTTAAGCGATGCTGGAGTATTTGGTTCTTTTATTTTTTCGTTTTTGATAATACTATTAAAAGCATCTGATCTACCAACAATGTCATCAGATTTAATAGTAAGAACTTCTCTTAGTGTATGTGCTGCACCATACCCTTCAAGAGCCCAGACCTCCATTTCTCCAAATCTTTGTCCTCCATTTTGAGACTTTCCGCCAAGAGGTTGCTGAGTAATAAGAGAATATGGGCCAATACTTCTTGCATGAATTTTATCTTCCACCATGTGATGTAACTTAAGCATATACATTATTCCTATAGCTACTTTTTCTGCAAATTTATCTCCAGTTCTTCCATCAAATAAATCAATTGTTCCTGATGCATCAAATCCAGCCTTAATCAATTCTTCTTTAATTTCTTTTTCTGTTGCTCCATTAAATACTGGCACTACAGATTGATATCCTAAAGTTTTTGCAGCTAAACCAAGATGCATTTCTAAAATCTGTCCAAGATTCATACGACTTGGTACTCCTAGAGGAGTAAGAATGATATCAATAGGCTCTCCATCTTCTGTGTATGGCATATCTTCTATTGGTAATATTTTAGATATAACTCCTTTATTTCCATGTCTTCCTGCAAGTTTATCACCTACAGATATATCACGAAGTTGTGCTACTTCAATATGAATTCTTTTGATTACCCCACTTTCTAAAGTATCTCCTTTTTCTCTTGAAAATACTTTTATACCGATAACTCTTCCTCTTTTTCCATTATCAAGTCTTAATGATGTATCTTTCACATCACGAATCTTTTCACCAAAAATACTTCTAAGCAATCTTTCTTCTGGGGTCAATTCTGTCTCTCCTTTTGGTGTAATTTTTCCAACTAAAATATCTCCAGCTCTCACATCTGCCCCTATTCTTATTATTCCTTCTTCATCTAAGTTTTTTAATTTAGATTCTCCTACATTTGGAATATCATGAGTTGTGACTTCAGGACCAAGTTTTGTATCACGGACACTACATACAAATTCTTCTATATGAATAGAGGAGAATTTTTTCTCTCTTACTAATTTTTCAGAAATAATAATAGCATCTTCGTAATTTGCTCCATTCCAACTCATAAAAGCAACACGAATGTTGTGTCCAATTGAAATTTGTCCTCCTCTAGTTGAAGATGAATCAGCAAGTACATCTCCTTTTTTAACTTTATCACCAATATTTACTATAGGTCTTTGATAAAAAGCAGTGAAATTATTTGTTCTTGTAAAATCAACTAATTTATAAACTTTGTCTTTTCCATCTTTATTTTTAACAGTAACTTTTCTAGCATCTACATATTTTATTTCTCCAGCTTCTTCCGCCAATACCACTCTACCAATATGTTTTGCAGAATCACCTTCCATACCTGTTGAAACATAAGGAGCTTCAGCTAAAAGTAATGGTAAAGCTTGTTTTTGCATGTTTGAACCTAGAGATGCACGCACAGCATCATCATGCTCCAAGAATGGAATCATGTTTGTAGCAATAGAATATGCTTGATTTGTAGCAACATCTATATATTCAACTTCTTTCTTTTCAACAATAGCTGGTGAACCAAATTTTCTAGCTTCAACAAATTCATTAATAATTTCACCGTTTTCATTATAACTAGTAGCCGCATGTGTAATAACAGTAGACTCTTCTTGAAGAGCATTCAAATATTCTATTTCATTTGTAATTTTTCCATTTCTTACTTTTACATAAGGAGTTTCTATAATTCCAAATTCATTAATCTTTGCGTAAGTCGCAAGTCTTAAAATAAGTCCAACATTAGCTCCATCTGGAGTATGAATAGGACAAACTCTTCCATAGTGAGAAGTGTGTACATCACGAACTTCAAAGCCAGCTCTTTCTTTTGAAAGTCCTCCTGGACCTAAAGCAGACACTGTACGAAGTGACTCAATTTCAGCAAGAAGATTTTCTTGATTCATTAAATGAGAAAGCTGATTTACTGTAAAGAATTCTTTTATTCTTGCCTGAAGTGGTCTTTGATTTATAACTGACATTGGAAATGTTGTATCTGTATCTACGACTGACATTTTTTCTTGAATATATCTTCTTACTTGAAGCATTCCTTTTTTGATTTTCATTCCAAGCATTTCTCCGACAAAACGAACTCTTCTTGAAGCTAAGTGGTCTATATCATCACCGACAGCATCAGGATTATTATTTAATTCTATAAGATGAGTAATAACGAGGACAATATCTTCTTTTGATAGAGTTAATCTTTTCATGTCTTTACCATCTAAAGGTAAATTGAATCTTTTACTAAATCTTAATCTACCTATAGGTGAAAGATCGTATCTTTCTTTTGAAAATAAAGATAGAATATACGATTTAGCATTATCTGTAGTAGCAAGATCTCCATCTCTTAATTTTTTATAAACATCTATGTATGCTTCATCTGCAGTTTTTATTGAATCTTTTTCAACAAGATTCATAATATATGCTTTAGCAAGATCTTTTCCATGAAAAGCTGCTGCTATTTCCTTGTCAGTATGATATCCAAGGGCACGAAGTAAAGAAATTACTGAAAATTTTCTTTTCTTGTCTATTTTTACAAACATTTCATTATCATCGTCAGTCAAAAATTCTATCCAAGCACCTCTGTTTGGTACTATTTTTGCTGAGAAATATTTTTTTCCATTGATTTCTTCAAAATCAAAAAATTCCCCTGCACTTCTAGCGAGCTGAGGTATGATAACTCTTTCTACGCCATTTACAATAAAAGTACCATGTACTGTCATTACTGGAAATGATGCTAAGAAAACTTCTTGTTCTTTTTTTGTGTTTAATATTTTATTATTAAGTACAAAAGTAGCTCTTAAAGGAGCTTCGTAAGTTAGTTTATTGTCTTTCGCGTACTCTTCATCGTATTTTGGATCTCCGAGTTCAAAAGATTTTATTTCCAATTCAAACTTTTTTTCAGTATAGTCGTTTATTGGATTTAATTCTTTTAATATAATGTCTAGGTCTTCTTCTACAAGTTTCTTGAAAGATGCTATTTGATTTTCTACAAGATTTGGAAGTTCAATAAATGGTTTTTTAAACTTAGAAAAAGTCTTTTTAGGTAGATTTGCTACCAAAAGACCTTCATTGATATCTTTTATTTTAGACATAAATTATGAAAATGATAAAAACACAAAAATATTAAATAAAAAATAAGAGACAAAAGTACCAACACATAGCCAATTAAGTATGAAATTGGTTATTTTTTATTTAAGATTTATATATTCAATTAATAATAATTTCGAAATTATTATTGACTTGAGTCACCCACAAAACTTAACCTGACTGGATAGAAGATAAGCATCTCGTCAATATTGCAAATAATATATCATATGATAGCAAAAAAAGCAATAATTCTTTATTAAAAAGTGTGAATTATAAAAACACTCTAATATTTAGAGTGTTTTTAATATTTATGATTATTTACTTATTAACCTTCGTGATGATGATGTTCTCTTCCGAATACAAATATATGTATAAAATAAGCAAGTACTGCACCAAATATTGGAGCAATTATAAATAATGGAAGTGAGCCTATATTTTGTCCAGAGACAAGTGCTGTACCGATACTTCTTGCAGGATTAATAGAAGCTCCCGTTAAAGGTATAGCTACTATATTTGCAATAAATAAAGCAATACCTATAGCAAATGGTGTTGATGATTGTGGCCAAGATGCTCTAGTTGTAGCAAGTACCACTAGACATAGAACCATAGTCATTACAATTTCAATTATAGATCCAGATATGACTGAGACTCCTCCACTTAAAACATTTGTCGCAAAGCCTGAATTTATAATTACTGAACTATTTGCCACATTAGTAACTACAGTATAAAGAATAACAGCACCTGTGATAGCACCTACTATCTGAGCTACTATGTATCCTAAAACTTTATTCCATGGAAATTTTCCAGATAATGCAAGAGCTATAGTGACCGCTGGATTAACATGAGCTCCAGAAATACCTCCAATAAGAAAAGCAATAACGGTTAAGCTTAGACCGAATGCTAAAGCTATACCAAATATGCCAAGAGAACCGCCTGCAAATATAACAGCACCTGCTCCACCTATAATAAGTAATGCAGTACCGATAAGTTCTGCTAAATAAGCTTTCATAGAAATTTATTTTTAAATAATTAATTAAATTACTAACACAAAGTAATAAAATAACAGCTAGTAATAGAATTATTATATCATAGAATAAACTCTACTATTTCATTATTCCAGCCCCTACTAAATATTCTTTTTTATAAAACACAAGAGACTGACCAGAAGTATAAACAAAAGATTGATTTTTATTTAATAAATCAAATTTGAAGATTAGACTTTTTTCTTTTATATTTTCTTTTATAGAAAGAATTTTTATTTCTGTCTCTTTTGCATGATATCTTTCTGCTACAAAATAAACTTCTCCTTTTTTTAATTTGCTCTCAAAATTTATTTCTTCTAAAGTTATCTCAAATTTATTTTCTTTATAATCTTTACTTACATTTAATTTTTCTTTTGATGTATATAAAATATTTTTCTTTAAATCTTTTACTATTACATATTCTCCAAATATTTTTTCTCCTATAGTGTAAAATACTGACCCTTCATGTTCACCTAATTTATTTTTTGTCTCTTTGTTTAATACTTTTCCATATTTAACTTTAATAAATTCTTTTAAAAAATCTTTTACATCTATTTTTCCAATAAAACAAAGTCCTTGAGAATCTTTTTTCTTTGCGGTGGCGAGATTATTTCCTATTGCTATTTTACGAACATCTTCTTTAAGTAAATCTCCAATAGGAAAAATTATTTTCTTTAATTCTTTTTTTGTCAGCGTCCAAAGAAAATAGCTTTGATCTTTTGTCTTATCTTTTGCTTTCATTAACTTGTTATTTAGTAAGTCTTTTTTTGCATAATGTCCAGTGGCGACAAAGTCTGCTCCATTTTTTAATGCCCAAGATAAAAATGCTCCAAATTTTACTTCTTTATTACAAAAGACATCTGGATTTGGAGTTTTTCCTTTTTTGTATTCTATTATCATAGAATCTATAACTTCTTTTTTGTATTCTTTTTCTAAATCTAAAGTTATAAAAGGTATTTCAAGTTCTGCGCATATTCTCATAGCATCTTGTCTATCTTCTTTCCATGTACATTCTATAAAATCTGGCTGCCAAACTTTTATAAAAACTCCTGTCACATCGTATTTTTGCTTTTTTAAAAGTAATGCCGAAACAGAAGAGTCCACTCCTCCACTCATTCCAATAAATACTTTTTTATTTTTTAAGTTATCTTTAATTTTCTTCATATTATATATACTAAAACAAGACCCATATATTAGATAAATAAAAATCCCCTTTTAACGGGGGATTTTTATATTTATGCTGCGGCTTCTGTATGATCCTCTGATGCCACTTCTGCTGATTCTACAACTTCTTCTGATACAGTTGGAGTAACCTCTTCTGTAACAGCAGGAATTTCTTCAACTCCTTCTACTTTTGTTTCTTCTTGCATATTTTTTTCAAATTAAACGAATAATCTTTATAATATATCACACATAAACAAATATGCCTAATTATTTTAATTCTATACAGCTCTCATCAATTTTTTATACACTTCTACTAAAGCTCTAGTATCTGCAAGAGCTGTGTGAGCTTTAGAATTTTCAACCTTTAAAAGTTCACATAAATATTTTAAAGAAAATTTATCAGCCTGTGGCGCATCATAAAGACGAGCAAAAGCGATAGAAATCGTATCCAATTTTCCATAATGCATATTGCTTTCTATACCTGTCTTTTCATAAGCTTTAGAAACAAAACCATAATCAAATACAAGATTGTGAGACACAAAAGTACAACTTTCCGCTTTTTTATTAAATTCTTCCATGACATTTTTAAGTGAGGATGCAAAAAGCCAATCTGTCTCATTGTATCCATTTATTCTTAAAGCTTGCTCTTCTGCGGTTTCTAAATGTTCTGGCTTTATTTTCCATTCATATTCACCTATCATTTCTATCTTTGGTCCTTTACCTTCTCTTTCTACTTGTTTAACTACAATAAGTGCCAACTCTATGATTTCATGTTTTTCAAAATTTGTTCCTGTTGTCTCTACATCGACAAATGCTAAATTGTGTACTTTCATAATTATTTAAATGATTATAGCATAATAAAAAATTAATTTTTTAAATACTTTTTGATATTTTGTAAATGAGTATTATAATCTTTTGCATAATACATTTTTCCATCATTTCCTGTAATGTAGTAAATATTTCCTGTACTTATAGGATCTATTGCAGACTTGATAGCTATTGCTCCAGGATTGTTTATAGGATTTTTAGTCATACCTTTTATTTTATATGTACTTGTCGCAGCGTCTATTTGTAAAGGAAAACCTATTTTTAATCTTGACCAAAGTACCCCAGCTACAATACGCATGTCTTTTTCATTATTTGCTTCACCTTCAAGATAGCTAGCCATTGTGACAATATTTCTTATTGTTACTGTAGTAGTACCTATATCATTTACCATTGTTAACCTTTTATCCAGATTTATAGTTTTATCTTTTTCGTTAAAAAAGTCAGAGATTTTTAATTTGTCCATATTTAAAGAATAAATCTTTATATTATCAGCTGGACCAACGTTTGAGTCGCTGAAAGATATAAAAATATTTTTTAAATTTAAATAAAAATTATTTTGCATATCAGAAATAACATCCGACAAGGCTGTATTTGGTAAAAAGAAATATGTATCAGGCCATATAAAAGAATTAGAATTGTTAAACATTGAAACTATATTTGAAATATCAAAACTTTCAGAATTATAAACAAATTCCTTATTTTCCAAAAAAGATTTACTTATTATATTTGCTGTATCTAAATTTTTCATTCCTTCTGGAATAGTTATTCTAACTGGAGGAATTGCGTAGTTTGCATTTTTTATTTTGTTTGCGACAGAGATAAGTGAGTCTTTTTCATCAAATCTATAAATACCAGCTTGTGCATTTCCTGACTTTCCAAAAAGTTTCAAATATGCTTTAAAAGCAAATACAGAATTTATCACATTTTCTTTTTTTAACTCTTCTGCTACATAGCTGACACTTTCTCCATTATTTATTTGAAATAAATAATTTTTATTTTTCAAACTAGATAAATTTACATCTGCAAAAAATATATTATAAAAAAATATAAATATAATTAAAGCTATAAAAATAATAAAAATAGGTAATTTGTTTTCTATAACAGATTCTAAAAAAGACTTTTTTTCATTATCTTCTTCTATTTTTTTTATTATTAAAAAATTTTTAAATTCATCTCCAGATCCCATATATAATTATCCTATAATATCATAAAAAACTAAAACAAAAAACAGAATAATTATATTCTGTTTTTAAATATATTTTTACCTTTCTACTGGAAGATTTGAAGGTGAAGAACCTTTAACAGAATCAATTCTAGGTATTGAAGGAGTGGCTGCGACCTCTCCTGGAAAGTGATATAAAGTAGCAAGCTCTTCTATATTTAAAGTAAATCCTGAAAGATTAATTGTCGGTTTAAAAGGATAAAATAAAATATTATAAAATGTAGAAAAAAGTTTTTTACTAATATTGGAACGATTAAAGAAAAAAATATCCATTGCCTCCTTTCCTTTCTTTCCCATACCAGAAACAAAACTAAAAAATCCATCTCTTCCTTGTAAATCTCCAAACATATTTTCTTTTCTCCAAGGTACCAATCTTTTCATTGTATTTTGCCATGGAAAATCATATGGATCTGTAACATTTTCAGGTCTAAAAGTATTAAAACCATCTTCATTAAAAGGCTTCATGAGACCCATTACCATTGGTATTCTACTTCCTAACTCTTTTCCAGATTCTGCTACATATACTGTACGGACAGTAGAAAATACTTGTGTCTTACTAGTTTTTCTTTGTATAAGCTCAATATTCTTTTTAGAATCATCTTCTCTCTCAGTTAAAGGTATTGGTTTTGACTCTACCAAGTCTCTATTAAATACAGCGTTAATTTTTTCTTTAACTTCTTTTTTAATTATTTTTCCATCTTTATCTTTTTCTTCTATTGTCTTTAAAATTTCTTTTTGCTTTGGATCTCCATACTCATCAAATCCTAATAAATCCCCTTTCTTTTTTAAAGACCATTTTATTTTATAATTATCCAATTCTAATTTTACAAGATCCGATAATTTTTTACCTTTTTCAGGATTTTTATCGTCTCCATTTTTAGTGATTTTGTAAATCTCATTCCATTTACCAGCATCTCTTAAAAGAATTTGATATACAAAATATTCGCCTTTTCCAATACTACCCATTTGCTCAAGTACATAAGTTAATGGGTCATGTTTAAACATTTCTTTTGGATCTTTATCAAGCCCCCAATCTTTATAAGTTTTTAATGGATACATATCTCCAGAATATTCCAACTTATCTAAAGTATCATCCACTTTTCCTTTTTTATCTTTATTACCAATTTCTATTTTTTGAGTTTTTGCAAGTACCCATTCTGTAGCCCAAAATCCTACTCCTGTATTTTCATTTCGTTTAACAGTGTATGGAATTTTCTCCATATAATCTTCTGCGAGCTCTATTACTTCTACATTTGGATATTGAGAGTAAATTGCAGCCTCGACTCTTGGTCTAAATTTACTTTCAAGACGAATATAAAAATGTATCACTCCTTCGAGTGAAGCAATCTCAAGTGATGCATAATTTGGGATTCTACCCTCCCATTTTTCCTTATACCAACTACCTAACCCCCCACCTTCTATCAAGCTTCTTAAAAAGATTTCTGCAGCTTCTGGGCTTTTATTTATCTCTCTTGGTAGCTTTATTTCTATAGTTGTCCATTTAATACTTTTCACCCAAGTATTATTTACATAAAGCATCCAAAATTTCCAAGTCCAAGCTAAAAGTAAAACAAACACTCCACAATATATTAAAAATAATCCAATATCTATCAAAAGTTGAAGAGGCATATATTTATATATAAAAATTATAACATAAAACACTTCTCAAATTGAGAAGTGTTTTAATATTTTGTACTACTTTACTAAACTATATTTTCCATCTTTATCTTTCTTAAATAATTTTGAATCTTGAAGATTGATAATAACTGTGTTTGTCTTTACCATTCTTTTTAAAAGTACCTTTTCTACTATCTCAGCTTTTGATAAAGGTTTTCCAGATTCTCTTAAAGTTTCCACTATTACATCTTTGACTACTCCTGCTGCATGACCCCACTCTTTTAGTCCATACATTCCCCTTCCTACAAGGACAAATCTTTTATCTTTTATAAGCTCATTATGACAAGTGGCGACATTTGTTTTCTTTTTAAATATTTTTGTAATTTCTCCAGCCACATCTCTAAAATGCATAGGCTTTCCATTTTTTCTTACAACAAGATAAGCGTAATCTTTGACTCCTCTAGCTCTAATATGAGGAGAGGTAACTCTTCCCCATTCACCAAGATCATTTTTATCTATAAGCTTAGAAATAGAAAGATATTTATGAATAATATTTCTATTGTTTTTATATTCATCTACAAGCTGATCAAGATTTGATACAAATTTTTCTAAAATTTCTTCTTCTCCTAATAATTCTGTATCTTCTACTTCATTGTGAAGTTTATTTATAGAGTCTTTAATGTGATCTGAAAGCAAATCATCTACGCTCCAATGAGAATGAAGATTGTCAGATTCTTTTACTTTTGTAAAATGACCTCCGATTACTAAATACAAGTTTATGTGGTTTTGGACTATTTTATCTTTTGATATATGGTCCATCAAAGTTTCTTCTTTTGTCACAGAGCCTAATTTTTTTACAATTTCTTTTAGCTCATCAAATACAAAAATATTCTCTCTATATTCTGTAGATTTTTTTATTGTAGCTAAAGCAAAATTTTCAATTTGTCTCACTCTTTCACGAGTGATATCATAATTTTTCCCTATAGCTTCAAGTGTCATTCTCTTTTCATTTTCAAGACCGTAGCGATTTGAAACAATGTCTCTCATTCTTGGGTTAAGAGATGAAAGAAACTTTTTTGAGATTTGCTTTGGTTTGAAAGATAAAATTGTTGATTCTGTCATATTTTTATTTTTCATAATTATCCTTCTAATAAATCCCACTTTAAACTTGTTAGTTTATTAATTCTATACTACTACAACTTGACAAAAAAGTCAAAATAAGTAATCCACAATTAAATAACTATATTTATCAAGCGATTTTTGACGACTATTATTTTTTTTATTTGAATTTCTTCACTTATGTGTTTTTTGTATAAATCTAAATTCTTTATAAATTCTTTTAATTCTTCATCTTCAAGATTATTTTTAACTAAAAATGAACCTTTAAATTTTCCAGAAATTTGTAAACTCATTTCTATTTCTTCTTTAATAATTTTTGCCTCATCAAAGCTTGGCCAAGAAGATAAATGAATAGAAGAATTATTTCCTAAAATATTTTGCCAAATCTCTTCTGATATATGTACTGCAAAAGGTGAAAGAATCTGAATGAAATTTGAAAAAGTATTTTTAGAAATATTATTTTCTTTTTTAATTTCTTCTTCGAATGTATTTAGACAAATCATAAGTTGAGATATAGCAGTATTGAATTTAAAAGCTTCTATATCTTCACCGACTTTTTTAATAGTTTCATTTATTGTTCTTTCTATTTCTTTACTATCTATGTCATTGTTTAGATTTATTTTTTCTGTCAGATTATAAACTCTCTCAAGAAATCTAGACACTCCAGCCATACTATTTGTATTCCAAGAAATTGCTTTTTCAAATGGACCCATAAACATTTCATAAGTTCTCATTGCGTCTGCTCCAAATTCTTTTACTACACCATCAGGGTTCACAACATTTCCGTATCTCTTACTCATTTTCTTTCCATCTTCAGCCATTATGAGCCCCACAGTCTGAAGTTTATTGAACGGCTCATCAAAAGATACAAATCCTTTATCAAACAAAAACTTATGCCAAAATCTCGCATATATTAAATGTCTTGTCGCATGCTCTGCACCTCCAACATAAAAATCTACAGGATTCCAACTTTTTTCTAAATTTTTATCTACAAATATATCCTCATTTTTTGGATCAATATATCTGAGATAATACCAAGAGCTTCCAGCCCATTGTGGCATTGTATTTGTCTCTCTAAAAAACTTTTTGATTTCTTTACCTTCGATTTTTACATCTTGATTTTCTACACTTTCAAATTCCCCTTCATTATTTATAAACCCAAATACTTCCACCCAATCTTTTATATTTGAGAGTGGTGACTGTCCATTATCTGTTGGCTCGTAATTTTCCACATTTGGAAGAATCACTGGTAATTCTTTATCAGCTACTAGATAGCTTTTTCTGTCTTTTATATTATTATCAGCATCAAAAACAATTGGAAAAGGCTCTCCCCAATATCTTTGTCTTGCAAATACCCAATCTTTCAACTTATATTTACTTACAATTTTTCCTCCAACTTTTTCTGTGATCTTTTCGCGAGCTTCTTCACTATTCATTCCAGAAAAATCTTGTGAATTAATCAATACACCTTCGTCTTCAAAAAGACTAAATTTATTTTCTAAAACTTTTCTAATAGCATCCGATTGATCTTGTTTTTGATTTTCTTCACAATCTTTAATAAATTCATCTACTGGTACCCAAACCATTTCAACATTATCAAAATGATTATAATCATTTATCTTTTCTAAATCTATATCTATAGTAAAAATATTATGTAAAGTATTTTGTGAATTATTATTAGTATTATTGTTCCAGCTAACATCATAAGTTCCTATTTTAGAAAAACTTTTAGCTTCTGTACCAAGCTCTTCTTTTATTTCCCTTAGCAATCCATCTTCTACAGACTCATCTTCTTTTACGGATCCGCCGACTAATAAATATTTTCCATTAAATCTAGTCGGACCTAATTTCTCACACAAAACTTTTCCATCTTTAATTATGACAACACCGGATCTAACTACTCTTCTTGTTTCCTCTTTATAGTTTCCTATTTTTTTAGCTATAACTTCTCTGATCTCTAAATTATATTTCTTTGCAAATTCATAATCTCTTTCATCGTGTGCTGGGACAGCCATGATTGCTCCAGTGCCATAATCACTCAAAATATAATTTGCAATAAAAATCGTCACTTCTTCATCATTTGTAGGATTGATAGCTTTGATATCTGTATCAATTCCTTCTTTCTCAAGTTTAGACATATCAAAGTCTATAGTTCTTTCTTTTTCTTCTTTTTCGAGTTTCTCAATAAAATTTTTTATTTCATCACTTGCGTTCCAACCATTACCAATCCACTCTTTTGCAAGAGTATAAGAAATACACATAAATGTACAACCAAAAAGAGTGTCGGCTCTGGTCGTAAATATTTTTAATTTATTTTCTTGAAAGTTTTTTATTTCAAAATCGATTTCACTACCGACACTTTTTCCAATCCAATTTCTTTGAAGCTCTTTTATGTGTGGCTCCCAGTCAAGTTTATCAAGATCAGTTAAAAGTCTGTCAGCATAATCTGTGATTTTTATAACCCATTGCCTGAGTGGCTTTTTTTCTACTATTGTAGAACATCTCTCACAAGCATTCCCATCAAGATCTTCATTTGAAAGACCAGTCTTACAACTTGGACACCAATTTATAGGCTCAAAAGATTCATAAGCCAACCCATCCTTATACATTTGTTTAAACATCCACTGTGTCCATTTATAATATTTTGGATCAGTGGTATTTATCTCTCTATCCCAATCATAATTAAGACCAAGTATTTCAATTTGTTCTTTATATCTCTTAACATTTATTTCAGTGCCGATATTTGGATTGATCTTATTTTTTATAGCAAATTGTTCAGCAGGTAATCCAAAAGCATCCCAACCCATAGGGTGAAGCACATTATATCCTTGCATTTTTTTTAATCTAGAATATATATCTGTAGCAATATATCCTTTTGGATGACCCACATGTAATCCTTCTCCAGATGGATAAGGAAACATGTCTAAAATATAAAACTTTTTTTTATCATTATCAAAATTATCTAAAGTTTTGTTTACTTTATTATCTGACCAATATTTACGCCATTTATTTTCTATTTCACTGTAATTTAATTTGCTCATAATTTTAAATAATAATAATTTACCAAATCTAAATAAGATACTAATATATATACTATATCAAATAAAAAACTAATTAAAAAGAACTGTCTTTTGTGACATAAATACTAAATTTTTATATTTATAAATAATCATGTTAGAATACTTTTAAATTAAACATCTAAACTTTATTAAAATTTGAAAAGAAAAAATAAATACTATGAAAAATAATCTAGAAAATTTTGCAATGAAAATAACAAATTGGATAGGATCTATATGGTCTATAGTTATTCATACTATAATATTTTTATTTTTTATAGTATTGATAATATTAGGATACAATGCAGATAAAGTAATGCTAATACTGACTACCATAGTATCTCTTGAAGCTATTTATCTTTCACTTTTTATACAAATGACCGTAAACAAACATTCAGAAGATATTGCTGAAATCGCAGAAGACGTAGATGATATACAAGAAGATATAGAAGAAATTAGTGAAGACGTAGACGATATACAAGAAGACATAGAAGAGATCAGTGAAGACATAGAAGAGCTCAGTGAAGATATGGAAGGGATACAAGAAAATATTGAAGAAATAAGTGAAGACGTAGAAGGAATACAGGAAGATATTGAAGAATTGAACGAAGATGAAGATATTAAAAAAATAAAATAGCCAATTTAGAAAAATTGGCTATCTAGATCTGAAATACCTCCTTTTAATTTAAATTTTTCATAAAAAAGTATTTAACTAAAACTAGTATACACTAATATTTATTAATTTCAAACCTAAATAAAATCCACTCTATAACATGGAGTATCAATACAAAAATCATTGTTTGCCAAATACTTGCAAAGAAAAAACCTGGAGTTAAATAGCTTGCTAATTCCAAAAACAAAACATTTAAAATTAATCTAAAAAAACCTAATGTTAAAAAATTTATAGGCCAAGTAAGAAAATTAACAATAGGCTTTATTGTAGAATTTATAATAGTTAAAATAACTGAAAAAATTATCAAGGCTACCCATCCAGAATAATATACACCTACTACTTTGACAGCTAAAAATACAGAAACAAAAGTGAAAATAAGATTAATCATATAAATAAAGTATAACATTAAAAAAATTTACTTAAAAAGCATCGCAAAACTAGGTTAAAAAATACTATGTTATAATCTTTTTAATACAAAAATATGAATAGTATAAAGAAATTTTTTAAAAACCAGACAAATTTATCAATAATAATAGGATCTTTAATCATAGGTATATCTATAGTATCTTATGGATATTTTTTAAATAAAAGTCCAAAAAAAGATGATTCTCTTTCTAAAATAATAAATGCTGACAAAATGTTTCAAGGAAAAGAATTTAAAGACAATGAATATATATTGGGGAATAATAAAAACAAAATTACAATATTAGTATATTCTGATTTTGAATGCCCTTTTTGTAAAATGCTTCAAGAAAATACTATTCAAATCCTACAAAAAGAATACGCTTTAAATCTAAACAATTATTCAGAAGCACAGATTGGTATTGTTTATAGACATTTTGCACAAAGCTATCATGATAAAGCTCCAAATGAAATAAATGCATCTCTTTGTACAAGAGAGCTTTATGGACAAAATGCTTATATAAATTTCATAAACAGAATATACTCTGTGTCTCCTACAAATAATGGCCTAGATCAAAGCACTTTACCAGATATAGCATTTTTTGCTGTTGAAGAAGCAAAGCAATCAAAATCAGAAATAAAAAAAGATTTTAATAAAGATGAATTTATGACTTGTGTAAACAATAAGGTTTACAATCAAGAATTTGAATCTGATACTCAAGACGCTATAGAAGCTGGACTTGATGGTACTCCATACACACTTATATTATTTAGAGATGGTGATGATAATATAATAATAAATAAAGTTTCAGGAGCAAAAGATGTATTGTATTTTGAAAAAATAATAAATAAATTATTAAATATAAAATAAAAAAAAGACCTTCATTAAGGTCTTTTTTTTATTTTTATTATATACCCAATTTCATTTTTAATTCTTCACTTGGCTCCCAAGGCTCTGTAAAATCAAGCTCTACTTGCGCTTCTCCAAAATTCAAAATATTTGTCTGACTTTCTACTTGAGAAATAATCTCATCTGCAAATGGACACATCACACTAGTCAAAGTCATGACAACCTTTATATATTCATAAACTTTAAAATCTTCTAAATAATCACCGATCTCTATTTTTCTAATAAGACCGAGCTCTACTATATCAATACCCAATTCTGGATCTATAACTTTTTTTAATGATTCCAAGACTTTTATTTCAATTTCTTTTTGATCTAACATAGATTTAAATTAATTTTAGTCTACCTTCTTTCATTTCATAAAATCTATCAATTTTTAAAAAGTCTTTTATATCTTCTCTATGAGAGATTATACAAAACGATGTACCAAAATCTTTATTAAAATCATTTATAATTTGAAATACTTTCTTAATAGCTTCTTTATCAACTCCAGAATCTATCTCATCCATAAATACAAATTTTGGCGCAAGTGCAAAAAGATGAAGCATTTCAGCTTGTTTCTTTTCTCCTCCAGAAAATCCAACATTTAAATCTCTTTTTAAAAACTCTTTATTTATTTCATATTTATTACAAAATTCTTCTAAAGTTTTATTAAATTCCAATACTCCTAAAGTATTTTCTTCACTCATATTTTTATAAGATCTAAAAAGAAATTGTAAAAGATTTACTCCTTCAATCTCTGGCACATGTTGAAGTGAAAGATAAAATCCATACTTTGAAATTTCAAAAGTCTTTAAATTAGTAAGATCTATTTCTTCTTTTTCATTTTCATTTTCTAAAATAATTTCCCCTTTTTCTATACTATAATTTGGATGTTTAAAAATAGCAGAAAGAAGAGAAGATTTTCCACTTCCATTTTCTCCATTTAAAAGAATTATTTCTCCAGAAAGTAATTCAAAGCTAGCTTCAGATATTACTTCTTTATCCTTTTCATTTAATTTAACTTTTAAATTTTTTACTTTTAATTTCATAATTTTATTTTATCTTTTTTAATAAATCTTCTAAACATTTATAGGAGAGTAATGCACAACTCACTCTTGATGGAGAAATTTTTACTCCTAATAACTCATAAATCACAGCAGGAGTCCACAGTTTTAAATCTTGAATACTCAATCTACCATTTTTTATCTTTTCTGTCATCATACTCATTGCTGCTTGCGATATAGCGCAGCCATTTCCGCTCCAGGACAGACTTTTTATCTTACCTTCCTCAATATCAAGAAATAGCTCTGCTTTATCTCCACAATCTACATTTTCACCAATTCCACAAGTCTCACATACACCAAAATCTTTCTCAACTTTATTTTTTGGATTTCTGTAATGCTCTAAGATATTTTCTTCGTATAAAAAATCATTATTCATAATTTAAAAATAACACAATTATTAAATATCGCAACCTTGACATATTGCCTTCTTTTTAATAGTATACAAAAAGCTACCACCTTAACATAAGGGGTATAAAATTCATTCAAAAACAATATTTCAAAAACTTAAAACTTTTTACAATGCAAAAAACATTAGATTTAAACATCGAAAAATTATTTGAAAAAATAAAAAGCTTAATTTTAAATCAAAAATTTGATCTAGCTATTTTTCTCTTAAACTCTTTGAATGCCACACAAAAAGATGCAATGATGCAGGAGCTAGAAAACGAAAAACAGAGATACTTAAACAATGGTCACAAAGATTCTGCAATTGAAATTGCAAATTTTCTCAAAAAAGATTTGAGTAAAGATGAAAAAAGACTATTAATAAAAGCAGAATTAAGGAATGGTCATTTAGAATATTCAGAAAAGATATTTAAAGAGCTTTTCCCTGAATGTTCTGCTTCTGAAATGTTAGAAATTCTTTTAGAGTTATCAGCAAAAATAAAATCCTAGCAATGTATTAGATTTTTTTCTAAAAAATTAGAAAGAGAAATTTCAGCTAAAGTTTTGGAAAAGTCACTGGAAATGCAAATCGGATATTATAATCTAGAAGATGTGGCTGAGATTTTAAAGATGCTGGATAGGACTTTAAAGCCTAAAGAAAAATCCACACTTTTAAAATATTCTCATTGCTGTAAATTGGAAGACGTATTAATATTGGAAAATATTTACAGAAAAAAATTGAAAGAAGAATGGTTTTTAAAAGAAAGAGCTGATGCTATAAAAAAAGGCAATTATAGTGAAGCTATGATCTTATCAAGACTATCTGATAAAAAGTTAACTCGAAAAGAATTAGAAACCATGCTCAACAAGTTGATAGAAAGTACACATCTCTCAGACAAAGAAAAAAAGGATTTAAAAAATCTAGAAATTCATTTTAAAAGTAGTCTTGTATTAGCCAAAAAAGAAGAAGCTTTGATTAAAGCTATAGCATCAGGAAATCTTAACCACTCTTTAAAGATGGCGGAAAGAAGGGACAGAAAATTAACCCTTGAAGAACTTTTATCTTTTTTTTATTATATTGTAACACATGATAATTATGTAGAGAACATAAGAATAGTGACAGATAAAATAAAGAAACTTTATCCTGAAGAGTCAAAGATTTTTGAAGTACTGTAAAAGCTTTAGCTATTTTTAAAAAAGCGTTGTAATGATACAACGCTTTTTTTATTTCCCAAAAATATCTTTTATTTTTTCTATAGTATTGATTATTTTTTCTATCTCTTTCTCTGTGTTGTAAATATGAAAAGAAACTCTAGTTAATCCATTTGGAATATTTAAATACTTAATAAGTGGTTCTGCACAATGATGTCCAGCACGGACTGAGATATTGTCTCTTGCAAAAATATCTGCCACATCATGTGGATGAACTTCTTTTTCATTTACAAAAATCTGAAAAGAAACTATGCCTATATTCTTAGAAAAATCTCCTACGAAGACTTTTATTTCAAGATTTTTATTTTGCTTATAATTGTCATTTAATAAATTTAATTTTTCTAGAAATATTCTTACAAGATTTTTAGAATGAATAAATGATATATCTTCAATACTTTCTAAAAAATTGACAGCTTCTCCAGCACCTATTATTCCAGCAATATTTGCAGTTCCTGCTTCAAATACTTTGATATCACTTCGAAAATCTGCACTTTCCTTTTCCACATGAGAGATGATTCCACCACCTACCATGCTAGGAGTCATATTTCTAGAAAAATCTCTTTTTAAAAACAAAACTCCTACTCCTGTTGGACCAAAAGCTTTATGAAATGAAAAATATCCCGCATCTATATATTTCCTCATTTCTTTTAAGTCTATATTTATATGTCCAAAAGCTGCAGTCATATCACAAATCACAAAAATATCTTTATTAACGCTCTTCACTTCTTCTATTATTTTTTTAACATCGTTTATATTTCCAAGTATATTTGAAGCAAGTGATATGGAGACTATTTTTGTCTTCTTAGTAACAATTTCTTTTACTCTTGTATAAAAAAGCTCTAAATTTTGATCTAATTCTATAAATTTAATATTCATTTTTTTTTCTTTTGCCAATTTCTGTAATGGAAGCAATGATGAATGATGCTCCATTATAGTAGTCAAAATCTCATCTCCTTTTTCTATAAAATTATGCTCGTCATCATGAATAGAGATCATATCTATTAGCATATTACTACTAGAGGTAGCACCACCGGTCCAAATCAATTCGTCCTCTTCACAATTTAAATATCTAGAAAGAATTTTTCTTGATTCATTAAATTCATCTGTCGCCTTTATTGCAATTTTTGATATAGCTCTATCAATATTTGATCTGTAATCAAAATAATATTCATTCATCTTTTTGACAACAGAGTCTGGAGTGAGTGAAGAAGCAGAAGAATCTAAATAAATTAATTCTTCCTCATTATCTTTTTTATAATTTTCAAATATAGAAAATTTGTTTTTGATATTTTGCATATTTTATGAAATTAAATATTCTAAAAGCTCTGGAAATTCTCTAGTTTTCATATCTCCAAAAGTAAAATGTCCTCTATTCTCAAACTCTACAATTTTAGATTCAATATTAATTATTTCTTCTTTTATCTTTTTTATACTATTTATAATATCTTCCGTATCGTCTTTAGAAGAAAATATTTTTATATATTTTACTTTTTCTAATAAATTTTTATCAATTTCAAAATCAAAAAAATTTATATCTTCTTCGTAATTTACGTTAATCCATGGAGCAACCAATGCGACTTTATTTACTTTTACATTATTTTCTGAAAGATATCGAATAATAAATCCAGCACCGCAAGAATGTCCAACTAAAATAGTATTTTCATTGATATCAAATCTTTCAAATTCTTTTTTCCAAGATTCATAATCTGGAAGATATGGAGTTGGCATCTCTGGAGTCTGTGCTAATATATTATTTACCACTAATTGGTTTTGAATCCAAGGTATAAAATGAGAATTAGATTGACTATCTTTTGTAATATCAAAATAAGACTCTTTTGAAGGCATGCCATGAATAATAATTGCTGTTTTCATAATAAATATTATAACCTATAAATTATAAAAAATTATCTTGGAAAGATATCTATAAGATCATTTGAAAAATAAAAATAAAAGGCAATAGATCCAAAAGAATACTTATTTCCATTAAGATCAATCTCTGCTCCACCAACTTTTGGATCAGAGTTAGGATTTGATTTTTGAAAACCAAGATTATAGACAGTTGCTACTATTTCTGGCCTATCTGAAATACTGTATCCTGATCTTTCCCATGCTGACATTATTTCTTTTAAATATATCGCAGCATAAAGATAAGAATAATAATGATCTTTACTATTTGTTAATCTCTTGATTCTTTCTGCATCATTTCCAGATAAGAGCTTTGTAGTAGATGAATTTGTAGAAGAAGAATTTTTAATTATATCGAGAGAATTTTTATCTACTATTATAGTGCTTGAAGAAGTGTCACCGTAGTCCAGTACATTTTCATATTCACTTCCTAAATAATAAACACTTGAAGGATCTTTTAAATTCATCTCAATTTCTTTCGCTGTATTTTCTTTTATACCAAAAATTCCAAGACTAAATTGAGTTTGATTTCCAAGAACACCAAGTGGAGCAAAATATTTTTTAAAAGTTTCCCTCTCACTCGTCATGAGTCGCAATTGCTCAGCTATCAATGGAGTTATTAAGAGTCTAGGATTTATTCCAGTTTCTTGTGAGACTTTATTTATAATTGAAGACTCATTTGTTAATCCAACTTTAATAACTTGCCATTCTGGCATATACCTTATTTTTATCCAATCTTTTTGAGCTACCACAGATCTTTCATCATCACCATTTTTAGAATCTATTGTTAATTTTTTAAAATAATCAGATTGACTATCTATAAGACTATTTGATTTTGTTAATCCTAATTTCATAGCAAAAAAAACTACAGTTAAAACAAAACCCCATACTGCAAATAAGTAAATGCAAATCTTAAAAATATTTTTAAAAGTTTTTTTCATTACGAAATTATTTTATCATTAAATTAATCAAAAAGTATTTTTCTTACTTCATCGAGAGTCATTTTATTTACTCTACCTATGGCTAAACCTTCAGCATTTAAAACTGGGATTAAATGTACATGCACATGAGAAACCTCTATACCTTCTACCACTATCGCTATTCTAGAAAAATCCAACTTTCCTTTTAATTTTTCACCTAATAATAATGCTACTTTTTTTGACACAGACATTAATTCTAAATATTCATGATCGTCTAAATCAAAAATATAATCAATCTCTTTTTTTGGAATTACTAAAATATGTCCATCACGAACAGGTTTAATATCTAAAATAGAAATAAATTTTTCATCTTCATAAAAAATATTAGCAGGAACTTCTCTATTTATAATTTTTGTAAAAATTGACGTCATGATTGGTTAAATATAGAAAAATATTCTAATATTATTAAAAAACAAAATGTGCGCCGGGTTGGATTTGAACCAACGTAGCCCGATGGGCGACAGATTTACAGTCTGTTGTATTTGACCACTCTACCACCGACGCATATCTAAAAATCATATTAAATAAATTTAATTAGAATATTTAGATTTCAAAATTATAACACAAAATAAATCAAAAAACAAAAGACCAGTTTAAACTGGTCTTTTTTAAAATTTTAACTATTTCTTAATTAAAAAGCTTTATTGTGACTTATTTAAGAAAAATAACAATAAATCTAAAATAGTCTTTTTCTTAATCTTTTCTAAAACTTTTATTTCTTTCTCAGAAAAATCTTTACTCATAAATTCTTGTAATTTGAATAATTTTTCTTTTGAAATCTTTTTATTACTACTTTTATTAACATAAAAATTAACTAAAAATATGTAAAAGTTATTTTTAATGCTTATTTTTTCTACTTGAAAAAATAATTTTTCAAAAAAAATAAAATAATCTCTCAAAATCCAACCTTTTGAATCTAAATGTTTAGTAGAAATTTCTGTTAAAAATAAATTTAAATAATCATCTCTTTTTGGAAAGTTTTTGTTTCTTTCAAAAATAACTTGTGCATTACCTAATTCAACGTGAGACAATAATGTACTTTTATTTTTAAAAAAAAATAATAAATCTAAATCCTCTTTTCTAATACTAGACTCTAATTTGTTTTGCATTTTTAACTAATTTAATGTTTTTATAAATAACGTTTATACCATATTATATTTATCACAATATAGAGAAATAGTCAAATTATCTATTTATTTCTTTTTAATACTTTCTTTAAATATTGACCTGTAAAAGACTCTTTTACATTTGCAATATACTCTGGGGTTCCTGTACACAAGATTTTTCCACCATTTACTCCCCCTTCTGGACCAATATCAATAATATTGTCTGCATTCTTAACAATATCAAGATTATGCTCAATAAGTACTACAGTGTTTCCATGGTCAACAAGTCTATTCAATATTTCTAAAAGCTTTTTTACATCTTCGTAGTGTAATCCAATAGAAGGCTCATCTAATAGATAAATAGTTTTTTCTACATGTTGCCTATAAAGCTCACTAGATATTTTTACTCTTTGAGCTTCACCTCCTGAGAGAGTTGTAGCACTTTGACCAAGAGTAAGATATCCTAATCCTACATCATTGAGACTTTTCATTCTGTCATAAACTGCTGGAATACTATAAAAAAAATCTAATCCATCTTCTACTGTCATTGTCAAAATATCGTATATGCTTTTATTTTTATATTTTACTTCCAAAGTCTCCTTCATAAATCTTTTACCATTACATACATCACAAGTGACATACACAGTTGGAAGAAAATGCATTTCTACTGCAATCTCACCATTTCCTTCACAAGCTTCACATCTACCACCTTTTCTATTAAAAGAAAACCTAGAATGAGTCCAACCACGAATTCTTGCTTCTTCAGTGTTTGCAAAAAGCTCACGAATAAAAGTCCAAGCTCCTGTATATGTAGCTGGATTACTTCTTGGAGTTCTACCTATTGGTGACTGATCTATCATTATCACTCTTGATATATATTCTGTACCTGTAAATTCTTCACAATTGTAAATTTTTGCAGTCCTGTGTTTTCTTTCAAGTCTTCCTAAGAGATTTTTATAAAGAATCTCATACATAAAACTAGATTTTCCAGATCCAGAAACTCCAGTAATAACATTAAATTTTCCGAGAGGTATCTTTGTGTTTAAATTTTTAATATTAAAAACATTTCCATTTTTTACAGATATAAAACCGCCATTTCCTTCTCTTCTTTTTTTCGGAATTGATATTTGCTCTTCTCCTCTTAAATATGCCAAAGTTAACGATTTTGACTTATTTGTTTTTGCCATCAAAAGCTCATCAAGATATCCTGACACTATTATTTCTCCTCCATGGACTCCAGCTTTAGGACCAATATCAATAATATAATCACTAGCATAAATAGTATCCTCATCATGCTCTACTATTATTATAGTATTTCCCATATCGCGAAGCTGAGTAAGTGTTTTTATAAGTTTATCATTATCTTTTTGATGAAGCCCTATCGTAGGCTCATCTAAAACATATAAAGCACCTACTAATTTTGAACCAAGCTGTGAAGCAAGACGAATTCTCTGAGCTTCACCTCCTGATAAAGTGTCAGCTTTTCTATTAAGAGTTAAATAATTAAGACCCACATTTAACATAAACTCTAATCTAGACTCTATCTCTCTTATAATCACATTTGTAATTTCTAATTCCTTTTTTGTAAAAATATTTTGTAACTTTTCAAAATATTTTCTCGCTTCTTCTATTGTTAAATTAGTGATATCTACTATGTTTAATTTGTCTTCTTTTTTATCACTTAAAAAAATATTTAAGGATTCCTTACGAAGTCTTTTACCTTTACAATCTTCACATTCATCGAGTGCTCCAAAATATTTTGTTCCAAGTCCATTACAAGTCTCACAAGCACCGTATGGAGAATTGAAAGAAAATAATCTTGGTTCTATTTCTGGAAATGAAAAACCACATTTGCTACACGCAAATTTATTACTCATAATAGTCTTTTCTATATTTCCTTTATCATCTACAGATTCTATTTCTACCAATCCGTCTGACTCATGAAGCGCTCTCTCTATAGATTCTGAAAGTCTAATCATTGCGTCTTTTTTACTTTCCAAAAGTTTCAATTCATCTATTAAAATAAAATCTACAATAAAAGAAATATTATGTTTTTTAGTCTTTGAAAGCTCTATTCTATCTCTAAGATTATATTTTTCTCCATCTATTATCACTTCTTTGTACCCTTTGCCTAGCATGTCATAAAGCATTTGATAATATTCCCCTTTTCTTCCTCTCACCATAGGCGAAAGAATACGAATTCCTAAATCTGAAAATTTTACACCTTTTATACTTTTTACATCTTTTTCAAATTTTCTATAATCTATTTTTTTAACTTTTTCTAAAATAAAATTAATTATTTCTTCGTTACTCAATTTTTCTATTTTATGTCCACAATCGATACAGTAAGGTTTACCAATTCTTGCATAAAGTACACGAAGATAATCATAAATTTCAGTGATGGTGGCTACAGTACTTCTCGGATTTCTACCAGCAGATTTTTGATCAATAGAAATGGCTGGAGAAAGACCAATTATCTCATCCACATCTGGCTTTTGCATTTGGTTTAAAAATTGACGAGCATAAGCAGAAAGACTCTCTACATATCTTCTCTGACCTTCTGCAAATATAGTATCAAAAGCAAGGGAAGATTTTCCACTTCCAGATAATCCTGTCATTACAATCATTTTGTGGCGAGGCATTTCTACTGTGATATTTTTAAGATTATGAGTCCTAGCACCTCTTACTATAATCTTATCACTCATCTCAAATTCTTTTTTCCCTTCTTTTTTAGTTTTAATTATTTCTTTAGACATTTGCTTATGATAACATTTTTACTTAAAATTTAAAATATGAAATTAAATTTCAAAACTAATATAATTATTGTTGCAATAGTAATAATAATATTAACAGCAGGAGCTTTTTTACATTTTAGTTTTACAAAATAATTATCTTTTATTTCCCTTCAAAACTTCTAATAATATCTCTTGTGACATTTTGTGAGACTTCATCTTTTGCGTCAGTATTTTCTACTATCACTAGCCAAGGCTCTCCTTTTTCATTTTTAACCTCTTCTATAAAATATTCTAGATTTTTATCTTCCATAGATATATATTTTATAGATGAAGTGCTGTTGTCTAAAAATCTGACATCAAGGATTTTTAGATCCTTTTGACCGTTCGTAATATTATTTATATAATCTTCAGCTTTCCACCCTCTACCACCTTCATAAGTAAAATATATTATTATTTTATTTTTGTTTTCAGAATCTAAAACTCTAAACCATCTGGATTCTTCACCTTTTCCTTGCTCTATCTTTAAATCTTTTTTATGCAAAAAAGAAAAAGACAAGATCCATTTTCCTTCAAAATAGGCAACTATCTCTCCTGAGAATTTTTCATAATCATTATCACTCACTGTATCAATTAAAGATTCTTTTTTTTCTCCTAATATATTTAAAGCTTTTTCTTTTAATCCTTTATTTAAAATAATAATAAGAAACAAAATAATAAATAAGAAAATCATTCCTAAAATAATTCCTTTTTTACTTTTTAGATTAATATTTTTCATAATTATATCTTATCACAATTTATTTATTTTTAATCTTAAATTATTTTTCTAAAGATTCTTTGACAGTCTTTTCTTTTAAAATCTTTACCTCGTCACGAAGTATGGCAGCTGTCTCAAAATCAAGAGACTTTACAGCTTCAGACATTTGCTTTTCTTTTAATCTTATAAGTTTATTTGGATTTTTTGCAAATAACTTCCTATCTATATTAAGTTCAAATTCTACAGATTTTTGATGATCTTTTTTTAATTCTTCTGTAATATCTTTAATATGTTTAGAAATTGTAGTTGGGGTGATATTATTTTTTACATTATATTCAATTTGAATTTTTCTTCTTCTTTCCGTCTCACCTATTGCACGTTCCATAGAGCCTGTCATTCTATCTGCATAAAGAATAACTCTACCATCAACATTTCTTGCAGCACGACCAATCGTCTGTATCAGCGATGTCTCACTTCTCAAAAAGCCTTCTTTATCAGCATCAAGAATTCCAATAAGAGTGACCTCAGGCAAATCAAGTCCCTCTCTTAAAAGATTTACTCCTACAAGACAATCAAAATCTCCCTTTCTTAATCTTGTTAAAATTTCTATTCTTTCCAAAGTTTCTACTCCACTATGTAAATACTCAGATTTTATCTTTTTCTCTTTCAAATATTCTGATAAACTTTCAGCCATTTTTTTTGTAAGCGTAGTAGCTAATACTCTATTACCTTTTTTTATCTCTTTTTCTGCTTCAGAAATAAAGTCATGTACCTGACCTTTGTATTTTCCTTTTTCCATTATGGGTTTTATTTCTAATTTTGGATCAATAAGACCTGTAGGACGAATTATTTGTTGAATGATCTTTTCTGAGTTTTCTTTTTCATAAATAGATGGTGTAGCTGATACATACACAACATCTTGAACCTTTTTTTCAAATTCATCATATTTTAAAGGTCTATTATCTTTAGCGCTAGGTAAACGAAAACCAAAATCTACAAGAGTTTGTTTTCTTGCTTGATCCCCATTATACATTGCACGAATTTGTGGAAGAGTAACATGTGACTCGTCTATCATTGTCAAAAATTCTCTTCCATTCATTCCAAAATATTCTATCAAAGTATCTGGAGGCTCACCTGTCATCTTTTCTGAAAAATGTCTTGAATAATTTTCTATTCCAGAACAATATCCAAATTCTTTTATACTAGCTAGATCATATTGTGTTCTTCTTTTAAGTCTTTCTATCTCTAAAAGTTTATTATTACCATTTTTTGTTTCCTTTTCTAACTCTTTTATTCTAATTTTTAATTCTGATTGAATAGTCTTTAAAGCTTTTTCTTGTGCAAATTTATCAGAAATGAAATGTTTTGCTGGAAAAATAAAATAGTCTTCCACTTCTTTTATTTCTCTCATTGATACAGGATCAGTGATAATCAATTTACTTATCACAGAATTTTCTATATCTATTTGAAGCATCGTAGTCTCACTCATTGGCATGATATCTATTCTGTTTCCAATAGCTCTAAAAGTTCCAGATGATAAATCTGCATTTGTTCTTTCATAATGAATTTCTATAAACATTTTCATCAAATCAACTTTTGAAATCTTTTGTCCTATGTACAATTTTTTATTCACTTTTTCATAATTTATAGGAGATCCCAGACCATAAATACAAGAAACGGAAGCTATAATAATCACATCATTTCTTGTAAGCAAAGACTGAGTGGAAGCATGACGAAGTCTATCTATCTCTTCATTTATTTGTGCGTCTTTTTCTATATAAGTATCAGTCGTTGGTAAATATGCTTCTGGTTGATAATAATCATAATAAGATACAAAATAATGCACAGCATTATCTGGGAAAAAAGTTCTAAATTCTTGAGCAAGTTGAGCAGCTAAAGTCTTATTGTGAGCTATCACGAGTGTTGGCTTTTGTATTTTTTCTATTACATTTGCCATTGTAAAAGTCTTTCCTGTTCCTGTAGCACCAAGAAGAGTTAATCTTTTATTTTTAGATTTATTCTCTTTTAGACTTTTCACCAATTCTAAAATAGCCTTTGGCTGATCACCAGCTGGCTTTAATTTTGACTTAATTTCAAATTTATTTGGAAGCTTATTCATATTTAAATAATAACAGAAAAACAGAAAAAATAAAAAAAGGAGCTTTTACTCCTTTTTTTTGATAATCAAAAATAAATTTAATTTGTACCAATTTTTACTAAATGATCTAATTTCCAATCTTTAAATTTTACGTTCCCCTTTGAGAGTTCTTTTTTTGTTCTTCTAAGAGAAAAATCATTTTCAGCTGTGGCGATTAGCCATAAAATCAAATCATTTTCTGAACTTAAATAAACTTTTTTGTGGAAATAATATTTTTCCTGAAGTTTTTCTTTAGTTAAAATCATAACCTTTTCTCCAAAATATCGAAATTCTAAATCACCAAAGTCTAAAATGTTTCCATTTTTGTTTATAGATTTAAAATTTGGATCTTGTAGAAATTGTTTTACGGCTTCCAAAAAAGAATAATTATTTACTACTAACATACACTCTTTAGTATATGTGCCTGTAAAAAATATTTCTAACTCTCTATTCTTTTCGTTAAAAAAAAATTCTAACCCAGACTCTTTGTTAAAATTGTGAATTTTTTTGCTTTGCATAATTTATTTTTTTTAAATGAACAATGTTTAAATAATACATAAAATAGAACAATATGTCAAATAAAGTATTTAAAAAATAAAAGACACTTATCAATAAGTATCTTTTATTTTTTAAATTTATATCTGTTTTATATAAACTAAAATTATAAAATCAAAATATAAACATATATTATGACGATAAAAGTCAAAAGGCTTGAAAATATCTCAGACAAAAACTTTTTAAAAGCTATTTTTCCTTTTGCATCACTCCATAGCACATCTGTACCTATAGCTGGAACAGTAAAAGAAATCCAAACAAGACCTATAAAAATAAATAAATATTTACTATAAATAAATCCATAGCCTCCTTTCATCACTACAGCGAGAAAAAAGCTTGTTATAAAAGAAAATAAAAATTGTATCAAGTAAATTTTCATTAGCTCTGGCTTTTTTTCTTGGATTTTATTTATATGCTCCTCAAAAGAAAGTGCTTGCTTTGCATGATAGTCCATGCGTACTTTTCCAAACAATTTAGAAGAATGCCATATTGTAGTTATCAGCATACTTATAAAAGCACCAATGAAACTTAACAAAATAATTTTTAACATAATTTAATTTCTTAATAATTTTATTTATTATATCATGCGAATATTTTTAATATTAAATACTTATCCACAAAATTATTTATAATTTTCTAAAACTTCTTTTTTGAATTCAAAAAATCTATCATCTATTATTGACTTACGAATATCTTTTACTAAATGTACGATAAAGTGCAAATTATGTATTGAAGCAATAGTAGCGGCGACCATTTCTTTACTTCTAAATAAATGTGCTAAGTAAGATTTTGTATATTGATGTGCATAACAGTCTATATCGTCACACACAGGAGAAAAATCATTTTTATATTTACTATTAAAAATATTTATCCTTCCTTTTTTTGTATAAAGAGATCCATTTCTGGCAAGTCTAGTAGGAGAGACACAATCAAAAGTATCTATACCATACTCCACTCCTAAAAATAAATCTTCTATTTCACCTATACCTAGCAGATGTCTTGGTTTATTTTCAGGAAGGTTTTCTGTAGAGATTTTTACCGTCTTTGCCATATCTTCTTTTGTAAAACTTCCACCAATTCCAAATCCATCAAAATACTTTCTTTCTCCATTTATTTCCACATTCATTTCACCTAAAGTTTTTGCACTTTCTTTTCTCAAGTCATCAAATGATCCACCTTGCACCACAGCAAATAGGGCTTGCATTTTTCCTGTAGCTTCACTTTTTCCAAGCTTTTGATGGTGAAACAATGATCTCTTAGCCCACTCATGTGTCCTATTTAAAGATTTTATTTGATATTCTTTATTTGCAAGTGGACTTGTACATTCATCAAACGCAAAAAATATATCAGCACCAAGATCATGTTGAATTTCCATACTTTTTTCTGGTGTAAAAAAATGTTTACTACCATCTATTATACTTCTAAACTCTACACCTTCATCTGAGATTTTTACAAGAGATTTCTGTTCTTGATTATCAATGTTTTTAAAATTTAATAATTCTAAATTATTTTTAATTCTATATTTTTTGAAAAATAAAATCTCTATAAACACAAAAGTGAAAAACATAATTATAAGATTAACTAATAGGTTCATGTCTTCCCCTAAAAATCTTACAAGAAATCCTACATACAAAACAATCAAAATTTCTATAAAAAGAATTTTGTTTATAATAAAAAAATCTTTTAATTTAGAAAAAATACTTTTTATTTCTAAATTATTAGCTAGATTTTTATCTATATTTTCATTTGTAAGATCTTCACGTTTTGCGATTTTAGAAACTCCAACACCCATCGCAGCACCAAGTGAAAATACTTGAAATCCTCCAGAATCTGTAAAAGATGGCCCATTATAATTCATCATTTTTTGAAATCCACCGTGCTTTTTTACAATCTCATTTCCAGGCTCCAAATAAAGATGATAAGTATTTGCAAGTAAAGCATCAGATTTTACATATTTAACAAAGTCTTCAGGAAGAATACTTTTAACAGTAGCCTTTGTGCCTACAGGAATAAATGCAGGAGTCTCAATATCTCCATGAGCTGTGTGTATTATTCCAATTCTTGCCATTGGTGCTTCTGTTGATTTTTTTATAATTTTAAATTCAAAATTATTCATATTTTTAAAAATATAACACAACTTGACATAATATTTTAATTTGTTAGCATAAAAATAGCTTAAAAATATTTTTAAAACAAAAAACCCATTAAAATGAGAAAGTTATCTCTATTAGCCGTTCTTTTATTTTTATCTCTTGCCTTTACAAGCTGTGGAAATAAAATAAATATTAAATGTTTTTTAATTAAAGAAAATAAATTTGTAACATTCAAAAACTCCACAATAATAAAAAAACGTGGTGATACTATTTATTTAGAAAATATTAATATGTCTGAATATATCTTACGTAAAGACTCTTTTGGTATTCTTGCTATTGTAGATACAATATTTACCCTTAACAGATATAGTATAGGCTATTAAATTATTTACTTTACTTTTTAAAAACCCCTTACTCTTTGATTTAAAGATTAGGGGTTTTAATTTGTATAAGCTTCTTTTGTATATCTGCTAGCAGAATTCCAAAACAAATATGAATCTATACCATATTCCTCTATTCCTCTTATTTGATCAAGGATTTCTTTTTTACCATAAACAACATGTAGTGAAAAGTCTTGTAAGAATGGTCTTAATTTTTTTATATATAAATCTTTTTGTGATTTGTACTTTATATCATCTATTACTAAACTTGTAGTAGTACCAATTTTTGTCTCAATTGTCGCGTCTTCTTTTGCCATCTTATCTATTCTTGTCATAGCATCTCGATAACTAAAATGAATAGTCTGATACGGACTCGCATCTGGATTTTTTATACCATTATAATCTTTAACATAATGTGAAGGATAACTCATAGGTGACACATAATCAAAAGACCTTAATGCTGCTTGAATAGTTTGTCCTATACCCATCCCAGAATCATCTGAAGTAGTCTGACCAAAAATATCTGCAGAAGTGGGAATATTTTTTTCTTTCATAGCATTACCTATATAAGAAAAAAAACTATTTACAATCTCTACCTTATTTTTGCCTTCAGAATTTGGGAGATACATATCTCTTAAAATCCCATCAGAAGGAAACCTTATATAATCAAAATTTACCTCATCAAAGCCAATACTATATACATAACTAGCTACATCTTCTGCATATTTCCACTGTTCTTTATTTCCAGCATCTATCCATGAAAGCCCTTTTGAATCTTTCCATGCCAGATTAGTCTTTTTATTTTTTATAGCCCTTTCAGGAAATTTTTTTACAGCTCCTGGATCTTGAAACACAGCTATTCTTCCTATTACATAAATATTTTTTTTATGAAAATAATCTATCACATAGTCTATATCTCTTATTCTGTTTTCTATTATAGACTCCTCTTTTAATATTGGATCTTTTATATCGAAAGTTATAACTCCTGATGAATCTTTTACGTCTATAAGTACTGCGTTTAGTTTTGTGTTATCAAAAACTTTAAAAAAGTTATTTCTAACACTAGGTGTGCCTATAACCCAAGAAGACACATATACGCCTCTCACAGATTTTGGAGTACTTATATGAAAAACATTTGATGATGTAGTCGCATTTTCTAATACTGTATTTGTAGAAGTAGATATTTCTACTTTTTGTACCTCATTTAAATTATTAAAAAATCTTTTTGTAAAAAATAAATTTTCCACTGAAAAGTAAGATATATAAAATATTAAAAATACAAAAACTAAAAAAAATAAAATCTTGAAATAATAAAAAAGGTTATTTTTTTTATTCATATATATATTGATAAAAATGACATAAAATATTATTTTATAAACTAATAATCTCTTCAGCTTTAGATATTATATTGCGTGGCGAAAGATCATCTTCTATACCCATTCTTTCAAGTCTTATATGTTTGTCATTTCTATTTTCTAAAATAGTCTCAGCTATAAAGCTACCAAGCCCTCCTATTTTTGAATGCTCTTCTACTACTAATATATTTTTATTATTATTTGAAAAATTATTTATAAAATGTTTTATTTTTTGATTTACATTTTCATTATTAGATGATATTAGTGAAAAATTTAATACCGAGACTTTATAATTTTTAGCCTCCAATTCTTTTGCGGCGTATAAGACATTATGAATTATTGGACCATAAGATATTATAGCTACTTCAAATGGAGAATTTATATTTTTAGACAAATAGATTATTTCTGGAAGACCTGTATATTCTTTTAAATTACCTTCTTTAATAAAATAATCATCTTTAAAAATCTTACTAGAATTTAAAGAAGATAATCTAAAATAAGAAAATCTATTTATGACATTTTTAAATAAAGTCTTTTCATATACTCTTAATAAATATTCTGTCTCATTTGCATCTGCTGGAGCCAATATATTGATATTTCCAAGACTTCTTAATAATGAAATATCATTTCTAATCTTAAAATTATCTATATATTCATCTTCAAAATTTGAAGATATGTTATTTAATATAGCCACACTAGTCTTTAAAGAATCTTTTTTACCATATTTTGGTATCATATTTGATAATCCTCTGATTAACTTAAAAAAATCTTTATTTATAAATTCATTAAGTAAAAATACATTTTTATCTTCCAAATTAGACACTATACTAGAAATCTCTACAGCATCTTCTTCATTGAAAATATTTTTTTCAAGTCCTTCAGCTTCACTAAAATCATCTATCCTAAAAATTTTTACATTCTCTTTAGAAAAAGAAAGTATAGTATGCAAAGACTTTTCTACTTGATTTTCCATTTTACCATTATTAAATATATGTTCATTTATCATAAATTAGTTTAAATTAGCTAAAATAATTGTAGGCTTATCTAATTTTTTAGCAAAAATCAAAGCATCACACACAGAAGATACTGAGCTTCCATTTATCACAAGAGTATCAAATCCTATATTCATAAGTCTTCCATTTATTTTATTTTCTATATTTAACTCTTTATTACTTAGACTTGTGTAAACAATAGAAATTATTCTTTTTATCTTATTTTTAGCTATATATTCAAGAGTTGAAAAATTATTTAATAAATCTTTTTCATTCATTAAAGTAAAAAAATACTTTTTATGATTGTCATTCATATCTTTTTGAGCAATATAATATCCTATAGCTTCACTCAAAGTATTTGGAATATTCTGAAAATGATAATCTTTTAAATAGTTTTTAAGCTCTGAAAGTGAGGCGTAATCTCCATGCACTTCTACAATATTTTTTACTATATTTGCTTTTTCATTTAAAGGAATTACCATGTCTCTATTCTTCCAATTTCTATTTTTTGAATCATGATTCATGATTTTAAAATAAATAGATACAAGTATAGGAGATAAAGACTTTAATGAGTCTGAAAATTTAGAATACAAAAAATTACTATCTATAGTGATATTTACATCTTGGACTATTCTATTTAAAATATCAAACTCATCTTCACTCAAAGTCTTCATAATGAAGATATTATATCATAATAAAAAATCCTAAATTAAGATTTTAATTTATTATATCTTTCTATCAATTGATTTTCATCTTCAGCTTTCAAAAAATAAGAACCTACTACAATAGAGCTAGCTCCTGCTTGCTTATATATACTAAAAGTATTTTCATTTACAGCTCCATCTACACTTATTTTTAATTCTTCTTCAGGAAATAAATCTCTAGCTGCTTGTATCACAGATATACTTTCTTTTGCAAAAGGCTCTCCTTGTCTTCCTATATTTTCTATGCCCATCACTTGTAAATAAAAATCACTTTCAGTAAATTGAGATCTATTACTTCCAAATAAGGATAATATTTCCTCCCCTCTTTCTCTCATTAAAGGCAACTTTGAACATAATCCTAGATTTATTTTAGTATCTGCACTTTCTGTTAAAATACTTAAAAAAGTTTCTCTATCTGAATCTAAAAAATTATCTACATGTATAATGATATTTTTAATACCAGCATCTTTACAGATATCAAAGTATTTTTTTGTATCTTTACACATCAAATGTGCCTCTATATTGAAATTCTTTTCTAAATCTACAATTTCTTTTAATTCAGCAGTATTTTGTGGTAGCCAATTTTTATTTTCCACAAAATCTCCGTCACAAAAATCAATTTGTATAAGATTAAAATCTAAAACATATTTTTCTTTAAGTGTAGAAAGATAATTTATCTTATTTTTTATATTTTCTTTTTCTAATTCTAATATAGCTGGTATTATTTTCATATTTTTAATTATCATTACGAACATCTCTCATTTCTTGAAATATTTTTAATTCTTCAATTTCTTCTTTATTTATTTTTGCATTTACACTAATCTCTATATCTTCTATCTCGTCTATTCTTCTCTCATGTCTTGAGATTTTACTATCAGAATCTTTTTCTTCAAATTTTGTTATCAAAAAAGCCTTTACAGCTTCTTTTGCAAAAGCTTCACTCACAAATCTTGCTCCAATAGAAAGAATATTTGCATTATTATGCTCACGAAGCAATCTTACAATTTCCATATTTTCATTATTTAATACTCCAGCTCTGATACCTTTGTATTTATCAGCCACTATAACCTCTCCTTCTCCAGATCCTCCAAAGACAATAGCCATATTGTTTTTTATCCCTGTATAAATATCAGAAGATAAAGCTCCAGCACATACTGAAATAAAATTTGGATAATCATCAGTCTCTTCGTATTTGTATGCTCCAAAATCTACTATTTCTATATTTGAAATTACCTGTCCAGATTTTTCAATATTATCTTTTAATTCATCTTTCTCAATTTCTAAAAAAAGCTTTATAGCTTCTTTTAATTCAAATCCAGCATGATCTGTAGCTAAATATATTTTCATAATGTTTTTAAGTTTATATATTTATTATACTATAAAAAATACCTTATATTTTACATAGTTAATTTTTTAAATTATTCTAGAAACTTTCATCACATGCTCTACAAGAGTATTTGTATATCCAATTTCATTATCATACCAAGCAAGTACTTTTACAAGATTTCCATCTACTACTTTTGTCATTTTTAGATCTGCTATACTTGCATATTTTAATCCTAAAATATCTGTACTTACCAATTCTTCATTTGATGCTGCGAAAATATTTTTCCATTTGTCTGTGTGAGATGCGTTTTCTAAAATTCTATTTATTTCTTCTACACTAGTATTTCTTTTTGAAATAAAAGTGATATCAGCAATACTTCCTGCTACACTTGGGACACGAATTGAAATACCATCAAACAATCCTTCCATTTTTATGATTGCTTTTGTGACAGCTATAGCTGCTCCTGTGGTAGAAGGCACTATATTTTGTGCCCCAGCTCTCCCTTCACGCCAATCTTTCTTATTTGGACCATCTACGATTGATTGAGAAGCTGTATAAGAATGTACTGTATTTAAAATTGCTTTTTCAATTCCAATTGCTTCATCTAATATCGCAATGATAGGAGAAGATGCGTTTGTGGTACAAGATGCATTACTTGTTATCTTGCAATCCTTTAATTTTTCTTCATTGATAGACATTAGTACTGTCTCAGATTTATGCATTGCGTTTTTATCATCTTTACTTGGAGCAGATATCACAACTCTCTTTGCTCCAGCGTCTAAATGAAATTCAGATTTATCATAGCTTATAAATAATCCAGTACACTCTACCACTATATCAACTGACAACTTTTCCCAGATTTTATTTTCAACAAATTTAGCTGTATCTTTTTCACTTATAAATCTAATTTCTTTTGCTTCACCAGATAAAAGTGTGACTACTAGATATTTTTCTTCATCATTCACTATTTTACTTTCAATATTTTTAAATACTTTCTGTCTATATACAGAATCATGTTTTAAAAGATAAATCATGTTTTCGATATCTCCAAGATCATTGATAGCTACTATATTTACTTCTTTTAATACATCAGGATTAGTAATAGCAAGCTTTAAAAAAGCTCTACCAATTCTTCCAAAACCATTTATTGCAACATTTTTCATATTTTTTAATTAGATTATTTATATAAATAAATTTTATCACAAAAAATCCTTCACAAAATTGATTTGACATATTTATAAATAAATGATATATTAATATTAGTAAAAAATTCATTCCAAAACCCATAAAAAGACAAAACATGGAAAACAATTTAGAAAACTGGGGTAATTTAAAATATCCCAAAAAGTCTTTATCTTCACTTGTATCTTTATCATTACTAATGATACCTGGCATACATAGAATTGAAGAAGAAGGAATAAGAATGATGAAAAATAAAAATGAAAAATTGACTTTTGCAAACTCTGCTGAACTTTTTTCTTTTTTTATAATCGCATTTATAATTTTAATTTCCGTGGCATTAATTATAAGAATAATCAAAAATGATAGTCTTAAAGATTTTTCTGGAAATTGGTTTTCGCCTAAAGGTATTTTAGATAACATTCTTGGTGCTTTTATCTTTATGATTTTATTTTCTTTTGTTTTTTATTTTTCCCTTGGTGATAAGATCTTGAATTTTAATTTTGGAGCTTTTGTGGGATTTATAGTCTATGTAGTATTTTTTATATTAATAAAAGATACTACAAAAATAGAATTTCAAAATGAAAATAATAATTTAAAAGAAAGTGAAATAATTGAATAATTAAATTCAAAATTATTTAAAAAATCGAAACATTTTTATGTTTCGATTTTTATTTTTTATTTTATTAATTATTTTATTAATTAGCAAGATCTCCTAAATAAAATTTTGGAAGAACCCCTTTCGCTTTTGGATCCATTCCATGTTTTCCATCAAAAGTTTGAGATCCATCTTTACCACAAATTGATAAAATAGCCTTATCTCCTCCTGGATGTTTACCTATCCAACTTGTAAGATCATAAACTTTTCCTTCAATTGATGACCAGCAGCTGTCTTTTGAAGCATGCATTGATATATCAGCTATAGTATAAATAGTAGATGAGGCTTCTACTATTGTAGAAGAGCTAGTAGAGTTATTATCCATATTTGAATCAGAAATTTTATTTTCTGACATATCGTAGCTTTTATTGTATGACTTTGATTTAAAAAAATAAAAACCACCAGCCAAAACTACTAATACCAGTAAAACCAAGATTAATTTTTTATTCATATTTTTATATATTTTATAATACAAAATTATAACAAAAATATTACAATTTTTAAAAAAATTATTTAAACTTTACAAATTTAAGATTATCATCAAAATCTTTTCTATTTTCTTCATGTATAGATACTTTTTTTCTAGGATTTAAAATATTTTTTGGATCAAATATATTTTTAACTTGTCTAAATAAAGCTAGCATTTCTTTATCAAATATCTCATCTAAAAATGGAGTTCTGATAAGTCCGTCATTATGCTCTGCTGTGATAGATCCATGATACTTTTTTACAAGATTATAGACTTCTATTCCACAATCATTTATGATCTTTAAATTCTTTTCTTTTACTTTTGGATCGTCAAAATTCATAAGAGGGATAATGTGTAGATTTCCATCTCCTACATGCCCTGCTACTGTGTAAAGTAAATCATATTTATCTAAAATTGGAATTAATTCTTCTAAAAATTCTTCAAGCTTTTCTCCTGGCACTACTACATCATCAATATATGGAGCAGTATGAAGTCCTTTCACTTTTTCACGAAGAAGATTGAAGCTTTCCCTTCTCATTGTCCAATATTTTTCTTCTTCATACACAGTCTTCACTATTTCTGTCTTCACGTTCTTTGTAAAATTATCACTTATCTCTTCATCACATTTGTTTACTCTGTTTAAAATCTCTTCTTCATCATCACCTGTAAATTCTGCAAGTAAAATAAGTTTAGGCATTCCAAATGTTAAAACTAAAAACGCTTCTTTCCAAAAAGAAAATACCATTTTTATCAATGCAAAGCTTCCTTTATTTTTATTTTTCAAAAAAATATTTTTTATTAAAGCTGGAAAAAATTTCATAGCCACTTTAAAAGTATGATCATCATAGCTTTCAAAGCTTTCTGGATTATATCTCATTACAATACTTCTTATTTTTCCTAAATCTTTTAAATCTTTTATAAATATCAAAAGCATTTTTGTATGTTTTTTAGGCTCTATCAATTTTAGTTTTACTTTTGTTAATATCCCCAAAGTCCCTTGTGAACCTACAATTATTTTATTTAAATCAAAAATATTTTCTCCTTTTTTTTCTTTTAACAAATCCCAAAGAAAATACCCAGAAGAATTTTTTGATGTGATCGGAGTATTTCTTTTTATTATTTGTTGATTATTTTCATTTTTTATTAAAGTATACATATCATTGTATATTTTATATTCTAAAGTATTTTTAAATTCGTCACTTGCTTCATCAATCTTTTTTATAACCTCATTTTCTTTTAAAGCTTTTATTGTCATAATCTCACCATTTGAAAGTACACATTCAATTTCTTCTACATAATTTTTAGTCTGACCGTATTGAAGACTTAATTCTCCACCAGAATTATTAGAAATCATGCCCCCAAGAGCGCATATATCTCTAGAAGCTGGAAAGCTTGGAAGAAGTAAATTTTGCTTTAAAGTCTCCACTTCAAAATCTCTATAAAATACACCGGGCTCTACTACTGCTTCTTTATTATTTTTATTTATAGAAATTATTTTATTAAAATACTTTGTAAAAGAAAGAATAATAGAATCATTTATTGATCCACCACTCATATCTGTACCACCACTTCTACCAGTAATATTAAAACCCACATTTTCATTTGCAAATCTCGAAATTTTACTTATCTCTTCTTTATTTTTTGGAAAAACTACAATTTTTGGAACAATCTTAAAAAGACTTGTATCTTCACTATTTTTTTCTAATATATCTTCCTCTGTAGAATATTCTATATTATTTTGTCCTAAAAACCCTTTTAAATTTTCCATAATTTTATATTGTAATTTATATTATTTAATCTATTAAAATATTCTGAATAATTACTTTTGTACCCATTTTTTCTTTACTTTCCATACTCATATCTAGACCATAATCTTTTACTAAATCTTTCACTATTGCAAATCCTATACCTGTACCCGCTGTCTCAAATTCTGCATTTTCACCTCTAAAAAATCTTTCGCCTATTCTTTTAAGATCTTTTTCTTTTATACCTATACCTGTATCAATTACAGATAATCTTAAATTTTTTTTAAATTTTTTCTGATATTCTTCAAGTACAATTTCAACATTTCCAGATTCTGTAAATTTTAGACTATTAGAAATAAGATTATTAAATATTCTTTCTAAATGAAGAGGGTTCATTTTTATTTTAGCTTTATGAGAAGATTTTATTTTTATAGTCAAAAGAATTTCTACATTTAAAGATTTATTGATTGACAAATTTTCTATTACTTTTTCTAAAATTTCTCTTACTCTTTGTAATTCCACTTCTTCCGTCTCTACTTCTGAATATTTTATTCTTGCTTCAAAAAGCAAATCGTCGATAAGATTTGTAATAGTTTTCACCTCTTCAAGAATTGTATTTATTCCTTTTTTAAAACTTGGTAAAAACTTTTCTTTATCTTCTAAGATATTTTTTTCTTCTTTTTCTATTTTTTCTGACAATATTTCTCCATGCATATTTATAATAGAAAGTGGTGTTCGTAATTCATGTGATACATTTTCTGCAAATTTTTTCTGTACTGAGGATAAATATTCAATAGGTGCTAACATTTTTTTTACAAATCTATCAAAAAATATTATAGACAAAATAAATATAACTAAATCTGAAGCAATAAGAAGAAACACAGTCTGCTCTCTAAAATCTGAAAAAAGTTTATCAGCATTAACATAATTGGCAATATTAGAATTTTTGAAAACAGGAGAAATCTGATAAATAATATCTAGTGTCAACAATTTATAAACAACAAAAGAAAAAGTTGATAAGACAAAAAACACAAAGACAGAAGCTATCAAATCTAATTTTAATCTTGTGGAAGTAAAAAGATTGTCTTTGTAATTTTTAAATTTCATTTATTTATTCCAATATTAGTTTGTATCCAGCACTTCTTATTGTTTCAATTCTACCAGAAAATTTATCTTTTATGAGCTTATTTCTTAAATTATGCACATGCACATCTACAAATCTACTGCTAGGCTTTTCTGATTCTTTCCATATCTTTTCTAAAATAAAATCTTTACTTACTGAATCATGTTGATTTTCCAATAATATTTCAAATATATTTGCTTCTTTGTTTGTAAGACAGATAGTTTTTTTTGTATCTTCTAAAAAGATCTCACTTTTATTTATATCAAAAATAAAATTATATTTTTTATTTTCTCTTTTATTTTGAATATTATTTTCTTTCATCTCATCATCTGAAAAAGACTTATCTTTTGATAAAAAATTTTTAGGTAACTCATTTTTTATTAAATTTCTTCTATATAAAGAATGTATACGCGCTATAAGCTCTTTCACATTAAAAGGCTTTACCATATAGTCATCTGCACCTTCTGCTAAACCAAAAATTTTATCATCTATAGTATCTTTAGCAGTCAACATTATAATCCCACTAGATATACTTATATCTTTAATATCCCTCAATACTTCAATACCATCTTTGAGAGGCATCATTCTGTCTAAAATAATAACGTCATATTCTTCTTCTTTTTTTTTAAGTTCTTTTACTTTTGATATACCTTGCACACCATTAAAAGCAACATCCACCTCAAAACCATTTTCATCAAGGTATGTTCTTATTGCTTCGTTCAATTTTGCATTGTCTTCTACTAAAAGTATTTTCATATGTATATTATAGCAAATGTTTTAAATAAAAAAACATCAAACTTAACAATATAAAATTGTAAAAATGAGGTTTTAAAATAAAATTTTAATCAAATGAATTATTCTTCATTATCACTTCCAAATTCTCCTTTAAAATTTGTCAAAGCTTCTACTATTGATCCCATATCTCCTAGCATTATTTTTGAAATACCATGCCAAGATTCTTTTATTCTGTGATCTGTTATCCTGTCTTGAGGAAAATTATATGTACGAATCTTTTCACTTCTATCTCCTGTACCAACTTGCTCTCTCTTTGCGTCTACATTTTCTTTATTAAATTTTTCTTGCTCCATTTGATCAAGACGAGCTTGAAGCATTTCCATTGCACGCTCTCTATTTTTAAGCTGACTTCTTTCTATCGTACATTTTACTGCTATACCAGTAGGCTTATGAATAAGACGTACTGCTGTCTCTACTTTATTTACATTTTGTCCACCAGCACCACCAGCACGAGAAGTCTCCATTTCTATATCTGCAGGATTGATAGTAGTGTTTCTTATTTTTCTAATAGGCATGACTGACACTACGACTGTAGAAGTATGTACTCTTCCATTTTTTTCTGTATCTGGAATTCTCTGTACTCTATGCACCCCCATTTCAAATTTAAAATTATCCCAAGCATTTGCACCTTTTATTTCGAAAGACACATCTTTGTATCCACCAACATCAGACACACTGTCATCAAGCTTTTCAAAACTAGTCTTATTTTTAATAGCAAAATTTTGATACATATTTGCAAGCTCAGCTGCAAAAAGGGATGATTCGTCACCTCCAGCTCCTGCTGCAATCTCAAGTATCATAGCTTTTGGTTTTTCCTCTTCAACTTTTTCTTTATCTAAAACATCACTCATCTCTTTCCAAAGATTTTCTTTTTGTGTAGATATATTTCTCAATTCCTCTTCTGCTATTTCTTTCATTTCTGGATCAGAAAGCAAAAAATTAGCCTCTTCTTCTTTTTTAAGTAGCTCTTCATATACTGTATAAGAAGTATATTTTGTCTTATCACTATTTTTAAAATCTTCTTCTTCGTATGCCATAAAATTATTTTATAATTATAACTTATTTACGCAAAATAAAAACACTCATCAAAATTATGTGAATGTTTTTATTTAAAATAGCTAATCTTTCTTTGTGGTCTTTTTAACTGTTGCGGCTGCGACTCTTTTCTTAAATTTATCAACTCTTCCTGCTGTATCCATAACTTTCTCTTGTCCTGTGTAGAACGGATGGCATTTTGAACAAATTTCAACCTCTATTTCATTTTTTGTAGAGCCTACAGTATACTTTGCACCACAAGCGCAAGTTATCACTGCATCAGCAAAATATTCTCCATGTATGTCTTTCTTCATAAATTTATAGTTTATTTAATCTCCAAATATTATCATAAAATCAGAAATAAATCAAATTGCATAAATCTTAATAAAATAGTAATATGTATCTAGTTCCTTATAAAGGAAGTAATAAAATATCTTTCTAGCCAATTAAATGAGTCTAGAATCATTAATGAGGGGAAATGATATTGAAACTGCAAGAGTCGACCACTTAGTACTGGCGAGGGAAAAGTTGGAAATACATACCGATGTATCAGACACAAAAATCTTGCGGTTTTTTTATATTCTAAACTCTATAACATCACCATCTTTTACAATATATTCTTTTCCTTCGGTGCGGACTAAGCCTTTTTCTTTTGCGACTTTGTAGCCTCCACTTTCGAGTAGATCTTCACAAGCTACGACTTCAGCTCTGATAAATTTATTTTGAAAATCTGTGTGTATCGCAGCAGCTGCGACCGGAGCTGTAGAATTTTTCTTTATTGTCCAGCCACGAGTCTCCACTTCCCCTGTTGTAAAATATGTCTCAAGGCCTAGCATTTTGTATCCTTCTTTTATTAAACTTTTAATACCGTCATCGTCTACACCTCCAGTAATCTCATTTCTCATTAATTCTTTTTCTTCTCCTTCAAAATCTTTTAATTCATCTTCTACTTTTGCATCTATCTTGCAATAGTTAAAATTATTTTCTTTAAAATAGTCTAAAAGCTTTTCATACCTCTCATCATTTATTTCATCGATATTTTTTGCTCCTGCTTTTTTGTTTAAAGCATAAAGTATAGGCTTCATAGTAATGAGATGAATTTCTTTTAATAACTTAACAGCTTCTACATCTTTTATTATCTCTTCAAGATTTAAAATAGTCCTTGCCAATTTTTCATTTTCTAGAATACTTTTTATTTTTTCTAAAATAGATTTAAATTTAATTGCTGATTTGTCTCCTTTTTTTACATCCTTTTCTATAGTCTCAAGTCTTTTAGAAACAGTAGAAAGATCAGCGAGAATTAACTCTAAATTAATTATCTCTATATCAAGCAATGGATCAATTCTATTTTCAACATGGATCTGTTTGTCATCTTCAAATATTCTAACCACTTCAAGTATTGCATCTGTATCACGAATATGTTGCAAAAATTTATTTCCAAGCCCAGCTCCTTCACTCGCTCCTTTTACAAGTCCTGCAATATCTACAAATTCTACGATTGCTGGAACTATCTTTTTTGTATTGCTCATTCTTGAAAGAGCATAGAGTCTATCATCTTGTACTTCTACTATCCCTACTGATGGATCAATAGTACAAAATGGGTAGTTTTCAGCAGGAACACTATTTTTTGTTAATGCGTTAAACAATGTTGATTTACCAACATTTGGTAAACCTACGATTCCGATAGATAATGACATAATTAAATTATTTTATTAAATAAATATAACAGAAAATAAATTAAATTGCATCTAAAATTTAAAATAATATAATATTTACTATTTATAAAAAGTATTGTATACTAAATATCATATATAATTATCTTTATGAAAATAACCTCTGCGACTTTTATAAAGTCTGCCACAAATAAAAACAACATAATAAATGACGGTTTACCTCAAATAGCTTTTATTGGTCGCTCAAATGTAGGTAAAAGTACTCTTATTAACGCATTGACTGGAAATAATAAACTGGTCAGATCTAGTTCTACAGCTGGAAGAACTCAAAATATAAATTTTTTCCTTATTAATAAAAGTTTTTACTTTGTAGATTTACCTGGATATGGCTATGCGAGAGTGTCTTTAGAGGCTCGTTATAAACTTTTTGGTTATATAACAGAGTATTTATTTAAATCAAATATAGAGCAAAATAAAGTAGTCTTAATTCTTGATGCTAAAGTTGGAATAACAGAAAATGATATTATAATGTTTGAAGAATTGAAAAAAAATAATAAAAATATATTTGTATTAATAAATAAAATAGATAAAGCCACACAGAGTGAAAAACAAAATAATTTAAATAAAATAAAAAAAGTAATTGGAATTGATTATCCTATTTTCTCTTTTTCTTCAACAAAAAAAGTAAAATTAGAAGAACTGAGAGATATGTTGATAGAAAATATTTAAATAATCTTAAAATAATAAAAAGCGCTTATTAAAAATAAGCGCTTTTTATTTAATATAATTTATTTTTATTTTTATCTTTGTATAGTATTTTGAAGTCCTGCTTTTGCAGCAACTTCTTGAAGTTCTGATTGATATTTTTTCATAATTTCAAAAGAAGCATACATTTCAGGCTTTCCAGCTTTTACTAACTCTTGAGTCTCTTTTGCTATTTTTTCAAAAAGCTTTGGATCTACTTCTACTAACTTTTGAATCATTTCCTTTTGATCTTCAGGAAGATTTCTTGTAGCATACTTTGTAGCTTGTTTTGTAAAAAAATCTTTTATTCCCATATTTTTATTTTAATATTTTAATCATTTAATAAGGTTGTAGGCACAGATGAGCTAAAAGATGAACCATTTAATTTATCTTCTATTATCTTTTCTATATCTTTAGCTGAGAGAGACATATTTTTGATCTCTTCACCATTCATAAATATAGTAGGAGTATGATTTAGCTCAAGCCTTGTAGCCTCTATCAATGCTCTATTTACTGTATCTTTTACAATATCACTGTCCCTGTCTGTGATAAATTTAGAGATATCAAGTCCTAATTCTTTTGCATATTCTTCTATTTTTGCTTTAGCGTCTAATGCTTCACTCCATTCTGATTGTTTTTCAAATAAAATATCATGCATCTCCCAAAATTTTCCTTGTTCTTTTGCTGCTTCTACAGAATAAGCAGAAAGAAGAGCATTTTTATGTATAGTGATCAAAGGAAAATATTTATAGGTCAAAGATAAAGTAGTAGATCCGTACTTTTCATTTATATAATTAAAAACTTCTGGAAAAACTGATGAAAATACAGCACAAGCAGGACATTGAAAATCCGCATACTCTACTAATTTTATTTTTGCATTCTGATCACCGATAGTATATCTATTATCTATTACTTTTGTGACAGACTCTGTATTATTTTTATTTTGTTTACTAAAAAAATAATTTAATCCAAATAAAAGTGCTACGACAGAAAGTAAAGATACTATTATGACAATTGAACCATTTGAACTTTTTTTATTTTTAGACCCATTAGAATGTGTGACGATGTGTGACATAATTTTCAATTTTATTATTATAAAAAATTATACCATATAAATAAAATCGAAACCAGATTATCTATCTGGAGGTATTTCATAATAATTAATAAGAAAGTCAACCAAATTAAAAAATGAATCTTTAAGAGTTTGTGAAGCATATTGAGCTCCTTTTGGATATGTCTGATAAAGAAATACTATATATCTAGGTTTTGTAGCTGGAAAATATCCAAAAAAAGAGTGTAGATATCTGTCGTCATAATATGTTCCATTTGCTGGATTTACCATTTGAGCAGTACCTGTCTTTGCGGCAATTGTATATTTTGGATTCTTTGCATGCATACCTTCATCAACAACTTTTATAAGCATGTTGCTCACTTTTTGACTTGTAGAAGCATTATCAAAAACTTGTATTGGATCATCTAGCGCGATTTGTTTAATTGTGCCGTCGTCGTAGCTTATACTCTTAACTACATGAGGTGTCACAAGCTCTCCACCGTTGCCTAGAGCAGCCAGAGCACGAATTGTCTGTATAGGTGTTATCGCTATACCTTGGCCAAATCCTGCGGTCACAGAGTCAACTAATATGTGCGTATCAAGATTACCAGTTAAGCCTGATGCTTCATTTGGTAAATCAATACCAGTATATTCACCCAATCCAAATTTACGGAAATATTGACTCAAAGTTTCCCCTCCCATCTTTTGAACAAGATAGGCAGTACCCACATTTAAAGATTGAGAAAGTATTTGCTGAATCGGAGTATTTGCACCTCTAGCTACTTTATCAAAATTTGAGACCTTTAATCCATTCAAAATTAAAGTGCCAGCATCATAATAAGTAGTTTTTTCATTGATTGTATTTGAATCAAAAGCTGCAGCCACAGTGAGAGGCTTTATAATAGATCCCATCTCATAAACTCCAGACACTAAATCATTATTATAATAAGAGATATCTGATACACTTTTATAATCATTTGGATCAAAAGAAGGTAGCTCATCCATTCCTACTATTGACCCATCATTTATATCCATAATTATTCCACCTATTTTATCAGAATTCCACTTTTCTTTTGTCTCTGATAATACTTTATGCAAATTTTTTTCAACATTAATGTCTATTGTTAGATTTATATCACCTTCTGTATTTCCAATTTTATTTTTATAAGAACCTAAATTACTTTTGGCTTCAGAGCTTAAATCAGAAAAGACTTCAGCAAAAAAATTAGAATTTGTATTAACTTCTTTTTGTAAAACATCATTGTAATATTTTTCTATACCGTATAAACCTGTCTTTTTAATATCAGTAAAGCCAACAAATCCTAAAACTTTAGAGCCTATCTCTTTTTCAAAATAGACTCTACTTTTTTTTCTATTTACTATCACACCTCTTATTTTTAATGTCAAAATACTATTTGCAATATCTTCATTTACATTAGTTGCTATGATTTCAAATGAAGAATCTTTTTTATTAAGCTTTAAAAGAAAAGTATTTAAGTCTATCAAAGTACTTATTTTGCTTGAAGTAGATGTCGTAGTGGCTGACAAATTTGACGAAAGTATTATTCCGTTATTTTTACTAAAAGCTTCAGATAAATCAGTAAAAATACCTTTTTGTAAAGATAATAAATCTTTACCATTTTTAATTTTAGAATCAAAACTAGAATACACTGTCTTTGGATCAACAGCAATATCGTATTCATTTGTCATTTGTACTGCTGTTATAAAATTTCCATTTTTATCTGTAAAATTTATAGCACCACGATTAAAATTATCTCCTGTTGTAAAAAAATATTGATCTTCACCTTTTTGTTTATATTCTTTTCCGTGTAAAATCTGTAAATAAAAAAGCCTTAATAAAATTAAAGCAAAAATAAAAAATATTAAGAATATTAAAAAATTTGTTCTGCCTTTTGAATTTTCCATTGTCTTATTATAATATAAAACAAACTAATTAGATCTTTTTTCGTATAAAAATGAAAGATTTGCTGCAGCGTCTTTTCTTGAAACAAAATAACTATCTGTACTTTCTACATAGCCATTTTTAATCGCATAATCTTTTGTAAGACCAGAAACTGATGAACTATAAGCTTTATTTACTTTAGCTATAGCAAAATTTGTCTTATTTATTTCTGCTAAAGACTCTTTTTTATTTATAATATTAAAGACTATAAATATTACAGTTAAAATATATAAAACTGAAAGGATAATTAAAATAAATAAAAGAGCGTGAATTATATGCATTTTAAGAGAAAGCTTTGGACTACTTGTAGAAAAATCTTTAAAATTATGTAAAAAAAGCTTATTACCATTTAATCTTTCTTTATTTATTTGTGATGAAGCTATTTGCATATTTATTTTTTTTCTATTATTCTCAATTTTGCACTTCTTGATCTCACATTATCTTTTATCTCTTCTCTTGTTGGTTCTAAAAAGACTTTATTATTTTCAAATTTGACCAACTTTAATATTTCTTTATTATCTTTTATAAAATTTTTTAAAACTCTATCTTCTCCAGAATGAAAAGTTATGATGCTAGCTCTTGAATTTTCTTTTAAGACATCTTTTAAACTTGAAAGAAGATCTCCTTCTGCCCCAATTTCATCATTTGTTGCTATGCGAATTGCTTGAAAAGTTTTTGTCGCAAAATGAATCTTTCCATATTTGTAATTGTTTGGTACAGACATAGAAATCAAATCAATCAAATCAAAAGTTGTTTTTATTTCCTGACTCTTTCTTTCTTCGACAATATTTCTAGCTATTCTTTTAGCATATCTCTCATCGCTATAATAATAAATTATGTCAGCCAATGTCTCTTCTTGCCAATTGTTTACTATATATTTCGCAGTAAGATCATCTTTTTCTATTTTATCTTTAAGTGTCATAAGAAGTGGCTCATCTCTTTGAAATGAAAAGCCTCTACCTGAAATATCTATTTCTTGTGAAGAAACTCCAAGATCTGCTATCAAAGCATCTATTTTGTTTATTTTCAAATCTTCTAAAATCTTTTTGAGATTTCTAAAATTATTATTAATAAAAAAAATATTTGGCCTATTCTTAGAATTTAAATTTTTATCTAAAAATTTTTCAGCTTCTTTCAATGCCTCTTCATCAAGATCTATACATATCAGAGTCCCACCTTTACCAATTTTTTTAGCTATAGACAAAGAATGGCCTCCTCTATTAACTGTAGCGTCGACAACTATATCTTTTTCTTTAAGATTCAAATTATCAATACTTTCTTTTAATAATACAGGGATATGCATAATATTTATTTAAAAAACCCCTATATCTGAAAGTTTAGATGCTATGACATCAGCACTTCTGTTATTTTCTTTAGAATATTTTTCCCATTCTTCTTCACCCCATATTTCTACTCTTGAATGCATTCCAACAAGCACTGCTTTCTTTTTAATATCTGCAAAATTTCTTAAACTATCTGTGATCAAAATTCTTCCCACAGAATCAAGATCTCCTTCGAAAGCATTCGAGAGCATAAAACGAGTAAAGCTTCTAGCATCTTTATTTGTAAAAGATAATTCAGAAAGTTTATCTGCTATTTTTTGCCATTCTTTAGCACTATATACAAAGAGTGATTTATCAAGACCGCTAGTAATAACAATCTTTTTTCCAAGAATAGCTCTCCATTTTGCAGGAATAGAAATTCTTTTTTTATCATCAAGCTGATGTATATAATGACCTATAAGCATAGTAAATTATCGGTGTATTGATATCTCCCACAATATCCCACCTAATCCCATTATATACCACTTGAAATTTTGTGACAAGAAAAAACAGTCTAAAGGCTGTGGAAAAGAAAAAACAACCTCATAAAGGTTGCTTTTAAAATCTCAAGAAAATACAGTATCTCTTGTGGTTCTTGTTAAAAGAAATAATTTATCTTTAACATGCTCATAATTTTGTATATCTTTATCATGCACATACAAAATCATTACACCTATTTCCGTTTTTGATGTAGAATTTTTATCAATCAAATTATCTTCTTTTTTTACTTCTGATAAAAAGATTCTAGCATTATTTTTAACAAAGACCTCCGCAACAAAACAATGATCCTGTCTATCAAAAACAAAATTCACAGCTTCATCTTTTAAATGTAAAATATTACTAGACACTCTACAGTTTAAAATTTTGTCTTTTGTGAAAATGATACTTGCTAAGATTAGGTCATTATCAACTGTAAATCCATTTTTTGAAAGAGTGTTAAATTCTCCTTCAATTTTGATTTTTTTATAATCTTCATTTCTGTTTATAAAAAATCCATAAAAAGAATAATTTTTCATTAAAAATATTTTTTGGGTTAATATAAAAAGTACAATACAAATAAAATAATACACTAAAAATGAAATTTAGTCAAATAAAATCCTTTACGAGCAAGAGGTTTTATAATTTAATACTATTTCTTTTCTTTTACAAGTGGAAACATTACAGTTTCTCTAAGTGGTAATCCAGCCAAAAATGAAAATAATCTATCACCAAATCCAAATCCACAAGTTGGAGGCATGCCATGCTCAAGCATTTCTACAAATTCATAATCTGGCATCATGGCTTCTTCATCTCCTGCATCAAGTAATTCTTTCTGTTTTTCAAAATTCTCTTTTTGAAGAATTGGATTATTTAATTCTGAATATCCATTTCCAATTTCACTTCCTGCAAGTATAGGTTGAAATCTTTGAGCTGTCTTACCATCTTCATTTGGCTTTGCAAGTGGAACAATTATAAGTGGAGGATTGATAACAAATGCTGGACCTGCAATATTTTTTCTACAATATTTCCAAAGAGTATCTAGTAATCTTTCTCTGTTGTTTCCTTCATATCTCACCTCCAATTCTTGTAATCTTTTCTTAATTTCTTCGTCAGAACTATTCCAAATATCAATACTTGTTTGCTTTTTTATTTCATCTGCATAATCTATTTCTGGCCATTCGTTATCAAGATCAAATTCAAAACCTTTCATTTCAAATTTTGTTTTACCGAATACTTCTTTTGCTATCTTTATATAAAGCTCTTTTACTACTCTCATACCATCTTTATAATCTGAATAAGGCATATAAAATTCACAATTTGTAAATTCTTGTAAATGTTCTGGAGACGATCCTTCATTTCTATAGGCTCTGCCTATCTCATATGTACCAGCATATCCTGCTGCCATTAGTCTTTTTTGCCATAATTCACCAATGCAAATACGCATATAGACATCCATATCATAGTCATTATGAAAAGTCTTAAAAGGTCTAGCCTCCGCTCCTCCTGTAGTAGATTCAAGAGTAGGAGTCTCTACTTCAAGCATTCCTTTTTCATTTAAAAATTCACGTATAACTTTCCAAAATTTTGCTTTTTTATAAAATAATTCTCGTAAGTCTTTATCTGTTAAAATATCAAGGTATCTTAATCTCATTTTTAATTCTTCATTTTCAAGACCGTGATATTTATCTGGAAGAGGTAAAAGAGATTTAGTCAAAATTTTTATCTTTTTAATCAAAAAACTTTTTTGACCAGATTTACTTAAAAATCTCTCACCTTCTACTTCAACAAAATCTCCTATATCTAAATAGTCATTATAAAAATCAAATACTTCTTTATCTGATTCTGGATTTTTTATTATAGATTGTACTTTACTTTCTTCATTTAATTCACTAGAACCATCAAACAGGTCAAAAAAAATTAAATTTCCTTGACCACGAGAGCTCATTATTCTTCCAGCTAAAATAATTTTTTCTGAATTCTCATTTTCAAAATCTGCTAAAAACTTTTTTATAGAAGTATTACGATCAGAATGTGCAGTGTATGGATTAAATCCAGCCTCTTTAAGCTTTTGCAATTTCTTTAATCTTTCTTCTTTAAGTTCTAAAATTGAAGTCATAAAATAAATATGAAAAATTTATTAAATATAAGAAATTAATTTATTTTTTCAATCTTGTAAGAAATTTCACCTTTTGGAGCCATAAAAGAAACTTTATCTCCTGTATTTTTTCCTAAAAGAGCATTTCCAAGTGGAGATTCATTTGAAATTTTCCCATTAGGTAAATCAACTTCTTCGGAACCGACGATAGTAAAAGTATTTATCTCATTATTGTCTAATTTCTTTACTACTACGACAGAGCCTACATTTATACCATTAGAAGAGTGATGAACTTCTGCTATTACAGCATTTTGTAAAATATTTTCAAGCTCAGAAATTCTTGATTCACATCTTGCTTGATCTTCACGAGCTTGAGAATATTCAGCATTTTCTGCTAAGTCACCTAGAGATTTAGCCCACTCTATAGAGCTAGCTATTTCTTTTCTTCTTACTGTTTTTAAATTATTGAGCTCTATTTCAAGCTCATGTTTCTTTTCATTTGTTAAATATTCTTTTACTTCTTTTGTCATAGATTTGTGAATTAATAACTAAATAATAACACAGATTTAAGCTTTTTAAAAGAAAGACTATTTTATATATTTTTCTTTATTTTTTGAAATATATTCAAGTACTGGTCTTATAGCAGCTACAGCTCCAGAAGAATCTCCAAGATTTCCATTTTCCATGATAACAGTGAAAGCATATTTTGGATTATCATAAGGAAAATATCCAGTGATAAGAGAATTGACTTTTCCTTTTATAATACCTATTTCTGCTGTTCCTGATTTTGCTGCCACTTTTAATTCTTGAAAATTTAATTGAGGAACAGTACCATTGCCTCTGACTACTTCTTTCATACCTTCTTGGACATATTTAAGATTATTTTGATTTAAATGTAAATCCACTATTGGCCAAACTTTATTATTGTAAGAATAAATTAGAGTTTTTTTTGAAGATTCCATATTTGAAGAAGATGCAGATAAAAACACATGAGGAGTGACTAATTTTCCATTATTTGCTATAGAAGCTATGTATCTTATAAGCTCCACAGGAGTAATTTGAAATCCATATTGCCCTATAGCTGTGTGATAAGTATCTCCCAATTTCCAATCTCCATCAATAAAATTTATTCTTTTCCATTCAGGAGTTGGTATTACTCCAGAAGCTTCATTTGGTAAATCTATACCTGTGGTAGCAGCTAATCCAAATAATTTTGCATATATATCTATTCTTTCTATTCCTAACCCTTGTTGATCTTTATAACCTCCACCTACTTGATAAAAATATTCATCTGACGATTGAGCTAAAGCTCTTACCGCATTTACATACCCATGAGCTTTCCAATCACGAAATACTGTGTCTGGTCCACCATAAGGATTTTTTATTATTAATGCTCCAGATGAAAATATATTTTTCTCTGGAGTTATCACACCTTCATTTAAAGCAGCATAAGTCATAAAAGGCTTTACCACTGACCCTGGAGTAAACAATCCGGATACAGGTCTATTTAAAAAAGGAGTTCTTTTATCTTTTAAAAGATTAGAAATTTTCTTATTTTCCAAAGTTCCTGTAGCATTAGACAAAAGATTATTATCATATTCTGGAAATGTAATCATAGCTAAAACTTCTCCGCTATTTACATTCATTATTATTCCTGTACCTGATATATAACCTCTCTCATTTACCACTTCTTGAATAGAATCAAATAATCTTTTTTGTATATCTATATCTATAGTTAAATTTAAATTGGCTCCTGGTATAGAATCAATTACAATATTTTCTGCTTCAATAGAAGATTTTACATTTTTCTCTACGATCTTTTTTCCATTTATTCCAGTTAAAATTTCTTGATAGATCTGCTCTACTCCATCTTTACCTATATAATTATCTTGCCAATAATTACCAAGACTGTCTGACTTTGGATAATTTATATACCCTATAAGATTTGAAATACCTGAATTTTCTAAATACTGTCTTTTTAAAATTTCAGAAGATGAAGAGACTATATTATTTGCCAAAATCTTTCCATTTCTATCAAATATTTGACCCCTATTAGCTAAAATAACGTGAGTATTGTATCTATTATTATCAGCTCTATTTTTATAAAGATCATAGTTATCTACTTCAAGAGAATAAAGTCTAAATGTAAATACTGAAAAAATTAAAATTAGTAAGAAAAAAGGAAATTTTTCATAAAAACTAGAAATTGGTTTATGAAGAGAACCTTCCATTTTATCCATGTCAAAGCCATCTAAATTTGAAGAATCTAAAAATATATCTTCAGGATTAATTTCACCACTACCTATATTTTTTTTCTTTCTTCTATTTTTTCTAAAAAAAATTTTTACCATAAGATTATCTTAAATGGGGCCTTAAAAATCTATAAGAAATAAAAAATAAAAAAAATATAGTTGATAATACAGGAATGTCAAAATTTGATAAAGCAATATCAAAAAATAAAGAAAAAATAAAGAAAAACAAAAATATGCAAACTATCAAAAATTTTAAAAATTTATTTTGTATTATTTTCATATTATTTATGCATTATATAATAATCCTCATTTAATCTACTATTAAAATAACCTCTTATAAGTACTGTTTCGTAAAATGAAGCTTCTTGTTTTTCCACCTTCACAACTTCTCCTAAAGCTTTATTTTCATCACTACTTAAATAAATAATAGTACCTATAGATATATCTAAATTATTTGGAAGTGTTGCAAAGAAGTCGCCACTACCATTTCCATATATGTCTATGAGAATACTACTTTCTTTTTTTTCTTTATGACTTTTATTTAAAATTAAAGATGAAGAAGAAGAAGAAGAAGCAATGTTAGAATCTTGTAAATCCTCTAAAGTCTTATTTAAAATAACAGAAGAATTATTTTTTGAAACTTTTAAAGTACCTTCTATTTTATTTTTATTTTTAGAATATAAAGTCACCAAAGATGTATTTGGGTTTATATTTTCGACTTCTCCAATAATGTGATTTGGATAAAGAAATACAATATCGCCTTTTTCTACACCTGAAGAAAAGCCTTTGTCTAATAGTATAGTGTCGTAAATAGAAGTAAAATCTAAAAATATCTTTTTAGCTACGACTGGCAAATCTTTGTTTATAAGAGATTTGTTTTTTAATGATATGTCTATATTTTCTAAAGGATTATTTTCTAAATTTTCCAAAGAGTCAGAAGAATTTATTACTGAGTGATACTTTTGTATTTCTAATTGAGTCTGAAGATCAGAAATTTTATTTAATAAAGTTTTTTTTGATAAAAAATAATCGCCAATATTATAAAAAAAATCTGTAGAAGAAATTATACTTCTATTTATAGAATATAAAAAACTTTCTGGAATATTTTTATCTTTATTTTGATTTGAAGAATTAAAAAAACTTTTTATTTTAGGAAAAGAGAGTAAGAAAAACAAAAATACAAGTATCCATATAAAATTATTCTTAAAATAGTTTTTCTCTTTAGATTGCATAATTTATATAAAGTCTTATTTATTAAAAAAGACTTCATCTCTATTTTTTATCACAAGCTCTGAATATTTTTCAATCTCATTTAACACAAATCCACATCCTGTAGCTACATCGACTAATGCACTCAAAGAAACTATCGTTTTAACCTTTAATTGCATTTCAAAAAGTTTTTCAATATTTCTTATCAAAGCTCCTCCTCCTGTTAAGACTATTCCACTTTTTAAAATATCACCCAAAACTTCTGGAGGAGAAACCTCTAAAACTTCTTTCACTGCATCTACAATAGCAAAGACACTTCCATACATAGCTTCTCTAATATCTATTTCTCCTACCATTATTTCTTTTGGTAAACCAGTAGCTAAATCTCTTCCTTTTACAGACATTTCTCTCAAGTGATGTGTAGGATCTTCATCTGGTAAAGCACTTCCTATTTCTAATTTTATTTCTTCTGCAGTCTTTTCTCCTATGATAATCTTATATTGAGATTTTAAATAAGACATAATATCTTGATTCATTTTATCTCCTGCTATTTTTAAACTTTTTCTTCTAACTATTCCAGATAAAGAGAGTATAGCAATATCTGTAGTTCCTCCTCCTATATCTATTATCATAGAGCCAATAGGAGTATGCACTGAGAGACCCATGCCTATAGCTGCAGCAGCAGGTTCTTCGATTATAAATACTTCTCTAGCCCCAGCTGCAATAGCAGCATCTTCTACTGCACGAATCTCTACATCTGTAATACCAATTGGAATACCTATGACAACTCTTGGACCTAAAAACTTTTTATTTAAATTATTAGCTTTATTTATTAGATAAGATAAAAATTCTTCTGTCACTTCATAATCAGAAATTACTCCATCAATAATAGGACGAACAATAGATATATGTTCTGGCGTACGACCCATCATATTTTTTGCTTCTGTACCAAGAGCAATAATTTTATTTGTCTTATTGTTTATAGCTACTACAGAAGGCTCATTGATAACTATACCTGCGCCAGCTAAAGAAACCAAAGTATTTGTAGTACCAAGATCAATTCCTATATCATTAGAAAATCTTCTTAAGAATTTTTTTATCATAATAAAAGAGAGTAAATGTCTTCCTATATTATCATATAAATATATGCTTGACAAAATAATTATAAAATCCTATTATATTGTTAGGTTTTTATTAATAATAAATATTACCCCTGAGTAAGTATTGCTTTTTAAAGCAATACAAAAAGTCATTCGTAAAAGAATGACTTTTTTATTTTTTAAATTTTCTACTTTATCAAATGTATAAGATCTCTGATAGAAATCACCACCATAAGTAAAATAAGAAAAATAAATCCAGCCCCGTTTAAAATTCCTTGCCATTTTTCAGATATTTTCTTACCTGTGACCCACTCTATTAAAACAAATAATATTCTTCCTCCATCAAGAGCTGGAAATGGAAGTATGTTGAATACAGCCAAAGATATTGATAATATAGCTGCAAATAAAAGCAAATAATCAAAACCAAGATGACTAGCTCCTCCTATCATATTAAAGATTCCTACTGGACCAGAAATATTTTCAGAAACTTTGCCATTCTTAAATAAATTTGAAATTAAATCCCAAAAACCTGTAAGTGTGCCAGATAAGGCTTCTTTTGTTTTTAAAAATCCTATATAAAAAGCTTCAGATGGCTTTAGATTTACTCTTGCAAATTTTACAAAAGATAATCCTAACAACTTTTTATCTTTTGACCCTTCGAGACCATAGACTCCTGCGATAGTTGTTGTAGCTAAACCGCTTTTATTTTTATAGACTATCGTAACAGAATCTCCAAAGCCACCTTGTATATCATTTGAATTTTCTACTATACTTTTTGTAATATTTTCACTACTATCATCTAGACTTAAATTTTTATAAAGCAATATCTTTCCTTCTTTATCTTCTTGATTTAAATAAATACTATTCACTCTATCACCAATCTCAAGGCCTGAATTTTTTGCAGGTGATCTTTCAAGTACACTTGCCACTACAAGATATTCATCTTTTATTCTGCCATCCTTCAAAAAAGTCTGATATTCTGTCGTATTGCTATCTACTTGAAAATTAGAAGTCCCATAAAGTGAGATAGTAATAAGTACATAAGCTAATAAAATATTCATTATTACTCCAGCTGACAATATAAATATTTTTATAAGAGGACTTTTATTTACAAAACTCTTTTTTTTCTCGTCTTTATCATCTTCTCCATTTTCACCATATATTTTTACATATCCACCTATAGGTAAAGCATTGATTACATAATTTGTTTCTCCTTTTTTAAAGGAATAAATCTTTGGAGGAAAACCAAAAGCAAACTCTTCTACTTTTACTTTAGATATTTTTGCTGCAAAAAAATGTCCAGCCTCATGAATAAGTACTAAAAGTAAAAGTATAAGGATAAAAATTATTATTGTCATATATTATATTCCTAATATGTCTTTTTCTTTTTTTGAATAAATAGATTCTAGTTCAAAATTTGAAGAAGATACTAAATTTTGTAATTCTTCTAAATATCTAGACTCTTCGTCTTTTCCAAATTCTCCTTCTTTACAAGCTGCTTCAATTTCTTTTTTATTCTCTTCTCTTATTCCTCTTATTTTCACTCTAGCTTCTTCCAGTCTTTCCCTTATCACTTTCACCATCTTTTGTCTTGATTCTGTAGTTGGCTTTGGAAAATAGACACGAAGACCAGATGAGTCAGTAGATACTGATAATCCTAAATCTGCTTCATTTATAGCTCTTTCGATTTCTTTAGAGAGATTTTTATCATAAGGATTTACTAAAAGATTTGCTGAACTTTCAATACTTACAGAAGCAACATGTGTGATATTCATTTTTGCTCCATAAGAATCTACCGTTATCAAATCTAAAACCTGAGGAGAAGCAGCTCCTGTTTGAATACTTTTATATTCAGAAGACAAATAATCAGTTATTTTATCCTTATCTTCTTTGAATTTTTTAAAGTCATATGACATAAATTTATTTTTAGAAATTATAACACAATGTCTTTGATTTATAAAAACATGTATTTATAAGAAATATTATTATTTTTAAAATAAAAAAAATAAACCCTATCATATCGACAAGGTTTATTTTAATTAAAAGTCTTAAGTATTTTTAAAAAGATAATTAATTTAAAAATATCACATGTCCATTATAGGATTGGAAACATGACTCATGATTTGAGGGTTAATCATTCCAAATATCATAGCCACATGAGCCACAACTAGAAATATCGCAACAAATATTGAATGCAATTTTAATTTTTCAATTTGAGGTTTATTTTTACCTATTATCTTAAGCTCAAGTAAAGCCATTCCTACTAGAGGTATGACTCCGAGTAAATACGAAGATACAGCAATAAAATCAAAAGGACCTCTCCATGAATTTGTAATAGTTATCGGAATAAAAGCATTCTTCATCAAATATACGAATACTCCGAAAAAATATATTCCTCCCATAATGCTAGAAATTTTATTTATTTTATTTGCAATGGTATCAAATTTTCTTGTAAATAAAATATACAACTCTGTTATAGCAATAGTCTCAGCCAAAATAACTGGTATAGCCATAAATATAATAAGATTCCAAGGTTGATTTGTACCTAAAAGCTCCATGTAATGTGTCATTGACATAAATTTGTTTTGTTAGTTTTTTAAATTTTATAATAATTAACACAATAATAATTTGTTTAAAATAAATTATTTAAAAAGCTTTAGAATTTAAAATACCGTCTGAAAATATCATTTTTAATAATATAGAAATCTTGTATTGTTTGATATTTTTTAACTTGATTAATAAATAGTTATAAAATATATAAATATAAATAGATAACAAAATTAAACCAGCTAATAGAGAATTATTTATTAAATTATTTAAAATAAAATTATCTAATAGATCAGAACCTTTTTTAAAAATAGACCCACATACCAAATTATTATTAGTAATAAAAGGACACTGTTCTTTTGGCATATCCATCTCATGAGCCGTATTCATACTTAAAGTGTGTATTGGTATATACAAGGAAAAAATAATATAAGCTACTAGGTTTAGTATTATTATTAAAATATTTTTTTGTTGTCTTTTGAATCTCATTTTAATTAAAATAATTATACACTCTTAATAAAAAAACTCAAATATTTTAACAATGTACCTGAAAAGCTATTTTGAAATTTTTGGTAATTTTAAAGATAAATATTCTAATATAGTTTTTCCACTACTAGAGTTAGTTTTTATATATTTCAAAAATATATTTATTTCTTTAAGAGCGTCTTCTAAAATTTTTATTTTTTCTTTTTTTGATTCTTTTTTAAACTCCAAAAATAATTCTTCATATAAAGCCAAAAGAAAAAGCTCTATAGATTCTCTATCTGATCTTTCTTTATCTTCTACATTTAAAGCGTATTCGTCTTTCCTATTTAAGAGCTCGACAATTTCTTCTAATCTTATACGGGATATTTTATCGTTTTCTAAAAATTTTTTTGCTAAATCATTATAAGAATTTAAAAACTTTTCGTTATTTTCAAAATATTCTAATTGATAAACTCTAGAATAGACCGTATTTACTATCTTAGCTCCACCATGAGAAATTAATATTATTTTTAAATTATTTGGAGCTTCTTCTAAAAATTTTAAAAGTGAATTTTGTGCTTCTCTGTTTATGGAATAAAAAGAAATTACAATAAAATAAGAGTCACTAAAAGTAATCTTTACATAATTTAAAATTTCTTTTGTTTTTGCAATATCAAAAACTTGAAGAGATAAAAATAGACTTTTATCTGATTTATTTTTAATTTCAGATAATTCTTTTTGAAAAAAAGAAAATACTTTTTCTCTTGAGTCTGTTTCTATTAAAAAAGCATGATGAGAAGAATGTGTAATCTCTTTAAAAATCTCATTCAAATCTTTATTTAATTTATTCATAATATTATGATAACACAGCACACAATGCAGACTTTATCTTTTTGAGAGAATTGATTTTTTGTAAACATCTAGATGAGTGAGAGCAATTCCTGTACCTTTTGATACACAAAATATAGCGTCTTTTGCGATCTCAGCTTTTACTCCTGTTCTTCTTTCTACAAGTATTGAAAAATGTCTAAGCTGAGAAGATCCACCACTCATAATTATCCCATTATCTATAATATCTCTTGATAATTCTGGTGGAGTTTCTTGAAGCACACTACGAATAGCCAAAATAATTTGTTTCAATTCTTTATCTATAGCTTTAGTGATTTCATTTGTATGTACTTCTACAGTCCTTGGCAATCCTGATGCTAAATCTCTACCTTTTACATTCATAACAAGCTCTTCTTCAAGAGGTAAAGCGCTTCCGATCTCAACTTTTAATTCTTCAGCTGTGTATTCACCTATCATAAGATTGTGAGCTTTCTTCATATAATCTATAATAGATTTATCCATTTTATTTCCTGCTACTTTTACAGAATTTGCACACACTATACCTCCAAGAGAAATCACAGCTACATCAGTAGTTCCTCCACCAATATCTACAATTATTCTTCCTTTAGCTTCATGAATTGGTATTCCAGCACCAATAGCAGAAAGTACTGGTTCTTTCACTACATAGGCATTTTTAGCTCCTGCTTTGATGGTAGCCTCTATGACAGATCTTCTTTCTGTACTTGTCACACCACTGGGTACAGATACCATTATGTCTGGCTTGAAAATATTAAAAGAAGGTAAAGCTTTATTTATATAATAACGAAGCATTATTTCTGTCATTCTATAATCAGCTATCACACCATCGCGAATTGGCTTATAAGCTATAATCTCATCAGGAGTTTTTCCTATCATTTCTTTTGCTTTATTTCCAATAGCTAATATTTTATTATCATACTTGGATACAGCTACTACAGAAGGCTCATTAAGAACAATACCTTTTTCTGGGACAAATATTAAAGTATTCTCTGTACCTAAATCTATCCCCAATCTTTTAACGAAAAATGACATATATTTCATCTAATTTAACACAAAAAACATAAGTTGACCAAATGATAATTTTATAACATGATAAAATTATCATTATCTCTTTTTTATTATATAATCCAATATATTATAAGACATATAAATATGTATCTCCTAAAAGTAATACCTATAGCTACAAAACTTCCAGAAAAATATTTTTCATACTTTTCAAATACTAAAATAAAAATTGGTAGCCTTGTAGAAATAAAAATAAGAAATAGAAAAATTTCTGGAATAGTGTCAGAATTAAAAGATGTAAAAAATGAAAAAATAAATCTAAAAGGTGAAAAATTTTCTCTCAAAAAAATAGAAAAACTTTTAAAAGAAGATTTTATAGATGAAAAAATTATAAAAGCTTTAATGGAATCCAGCTTTTTATTTGGCGTGACGGAGAGTGTCATAATAGAGATATTTTTAAATGATTATTTATTAGAAATAGTAAAAAATATATCTTTGAATACAAAAGTGCAAAGTAAAGAAGAAAAAGTTGGTAAAAATGAAGCTGTTCTAGGAAATAAAAAAGAAAGATTTGAGCTATATATAAGAGAATTGGAAAAAGAAATTAAAAAAGAAAACTCTTGTGTGATTTTCTCCCCTACTACAAATGACTTAAAAAGTCTTCAGAATAGTATAGAGAGCAAATTTAATGAAAATATAATAATATTTCATGGAGAGCAAAATAAAAAAGAAAGAGATTTTAATCTCGATAAATTAAATGAAGAAATACCTAAAATAATATTATCAACTCCTTCTATTTTTCCTTTTTTAATAGAAAAAAATATAAATCTAAACCTTGTCATAATAGATAAAGAAAATTCTTTTAGCTATTATTCACATAAAATAAAAAAAGAAATAGATTCAAGAGAAATAATAAAAAATATAACATTATCTTTAAAACTAAAAATGCTTATTGGTGGAGAAATCTTATCTTTAAACACTTTTAAAGATATAAAAAATAAAAAAATAAAACTAACAGATTTTAAAGATAAAAGTGAAACTAAAAAAATATTAATTTTAGATCTAATAAAAGAAAAATCTGAGCAAAAAATAAAAACAAAATATAGCTCTGTATATTTTAAACAAGAAGTTATAAGTAAATTGGAAGATTATAAAAATAAAGGAGAAGGAAAAATATTCTTATACACAAAAAGAAAAGGAATAGCAGGAGAAACTATCTGTAAAGATTGTAATCATGTATTAAAATGCAAAACTTGTGAAAAGCCATATATTTTATTTAAAGAAAATATAAATAAAAAAAGAGAATACTTGTGTGCTATATGTAAAAATAAAAAAGAAATATCAAAAGAAGAAAATTTATCCTGTGAAAATTGTGGTAGCTGGAGAATGGAAGGCATAGGAATTGGTTCTGAAGGAATTGAAAACAATTTAAAAGAAAATGGATTTAAAGTATTTTTAATAGATAGCAAAAATACAAATACTAAGACAAAAATTAAAAAGATTTTAGAAGAATGGCAAAATGAAAAACTTTCCATACTTGTAGGGACAGATTTAGCACTTAATAATATAAATGAAAATCATAAGATAGATTTTGCTGGGATAATATCTATAGATACTTTGTTTTCTATTCCAGAAATAAATATGGACGAAAAGATTTTAAATTTAATAATAGAGTTTAAAGAAAAATGTAAAACAAAAAATAAATTATTTATAGAAACAAGATTAAAAGATGCTGAGTTGTGGAAATATATAGAAGAAAATGATTATTTGTCATTTTTAGAAAAAGAATTACAAAATAGAGAAAATTTAAATCTTCCACCTTTTTCAAATATTATAAGTTTTAGACTTAAAATAAAAGATATTAAATATAAAAATAGAATAGAAAATCTTTTTTCTGAAATATTAAAAGAAGAAGAATTAAAAGAAGAAAATATTATTTGGAAAAAAGACTCTAAAAATGGAGAGTATTTAGGATTCATTATAATAAATAAAAAAATTTTAGAAAGCGTTGATAAAGAAGGAAATATAATAGCTACAAATCTTGCAAAAAAAATAGCGACCCTTTTTTCAGATTTTAATTTAGAAATAAATCCATCTAGTTTACATATATAAATAACACTTTTAATAAAACAAAAGCCCTTTGAAATAATCAAAGAGCTAAAGACAAACCAAATAAAAGAAATTAAACATACACTCCTCTTTTAAAACCTAAATAATAAGCATTAAAAGAATAGAATCCTCTTTCGCCTACAGACAATCTGTTGTTTTCTACTTCTCTTAATAAAAAAAAGGCTGCTGCATAAGAATTATTTAAAAAATCTTCCCACGATAAAATGCAAGATCTATTAAAATCTTTTGCTTTATTTTTAAGAGTAGAACAAAAAGTCTGAAAATCAACAGGCTCTAAATCATTTTTCTGATACAGATCATTTATCTCAGTAAAAGACAAGCTTTCTTTTTCATAAAGTACATAAACTTCTCTTTCTACTATATCTGCACCTGAGAGAAATTCTCTCTGAGTAGAAATTAGTCTGGGAGCTTTGTCTATTATTTTAATATTTCTATATCCTTTAACAATACCAACTGATTCTAAAGCTTCACGATTTGTAAGCCTTAAATCAATTTCAATTTTAAAAATTTGTGAAATTTTACTCATTGTTTAAAAATTTAATTGTGATTAAAATGTTTATATATTTAAAGTTGTAATTTTATTTTTTAAAGAACTTATTTAAGTCTTGATAGTATAATAAATTATGATATTTTGTCAAGTATATTTTAAAAAATGAATATGCTAAAATTTTTGTATAAATAAGCTTTAAAAATATGGCTAAAATAATACAAATAGATTGGAAAAAAGAAGAGTTGGAGCAAGCTATTGAAGAAACTAGTGTCTTAAGACATGAAGCTAAGGTTGTATCCAAATCAGAATTTGGAAAAATAGAACTAAAAAAAATACTTGAAGATATGAAAGATCTTATGGAAAAGGAAAAAGACGGTGTAGCTATAGCTGCTCCACAAATTGGAATATCAAAAAGAATTTTTGTAGTAAAAGAGGAAGCTTATAAAGTCAATAATAAAGATTCAAAATGGAAGCCATTAATATTCATAAATCCAAAAATAATTAAAGCAAGTAAAAAAATGATAGACGCAGAAGAAGGTTGTCTTTCTGTTAGACCACTTTATGGTACCACTACAAGACATTTAAGTGTGACTATAGAAGCTCAAGATTTTAATGGGGTCAAATTTACTTTTGGAGCTTCAAATCTTATAGCTCAGATATTTCAACATGAGTGTGAGCATCTTGATGGCATACTTTTTATAGACCATGCAGACAATATAGAAGAAATATATTTTGATAAATAAATTATTATGGAAAATAAAAAAATAAAATTTGTTTTTTTTGGTTCTGGTCCACTTGCTGAGAGTTCTCTATATTCACTTTACAAAGAAAGCATACTTCCTACTCTTGTTATAACAAGTCGAGATAAAAAATCTGGAAGAAATTTACAATTACAAAAAAATATAATAGCAACATGGTGTGAGTCAAAAAATATTCCTTATTGGCAACCTGAAACTTTAAAAAATTTAGATATAAATTTATCTCCTCTCGGTAAAGAAGATTTTGAGATTGGTATCGTAGTTAGTTATCCAAAAATTTTAAAAAAGAAAATTCTTGATTTACCAAAATATGGATGTTTAAATATTCACCCATCTAGCTTGCCAAATCTTCGTGGGCCTTCACCAATACAGACTGCATTATTAAAAGGAGATAATAAAATAGGAATCACTATAATGAAGCTTGATGAAGAAATAGATCATGGACCAATACTAATACAAACTGAATTGCAATTAGAAGATGAAGATACAAATGAAATAATAGAAAGAAAAGCTGGAAATATGGGAGGACAGATGATCTCACAAATTTTAGAGCATTATATAGCTGGAAACTTAAAACTCTTAGATCAAGATCACAATAAAGCCACATTCACAAGAAAATTTGAAAAGAAAGAAGGAGAAATAAAGCTTGAGGATAAAGCGGAAGAATTGCAAAATAAATTTCGCGCATTTTTACCACATATTCCAATATTCTTTTTTATAAATCATAAAGATAGAGAAATAAGAGTAAAAATAACAGAAATAAACCTTGATAAAGATTTTGCAAAAGATAAATCTGCAAAAGAAATAATAAAAAAAGTCATTCCAGAAGGAAAATCTGAAATGACTTTTACTGATTTTGAAAAAGGATACTTAAAATAAAAAATACTTCTTAGAATTTTTCTCTTGATGAGATTTATTCTAAAAAGTATTTTAATAATTAAATATTTTTCTCTTTATATTTAATATTTATTTTAATTCTACTGAATTTATTATTATAGATTCTAATGGTCTATCACTTTGTCCTGTTTTTACTTCTTGTATCTTTTGAGCAACTTCTTGACCAAGAATAACTTTTCCAAATACTGTATAGCTTGGTGGAAGAGGTGTGTCACTTGTCATGATAAAGAATTGAGATCCATTTGTATTTGGGCCACTGTTTGCCATGGCTACAGTACCTACTGTATATGTTTCTTTTCCTGTTAATTCATCTGCAAATTTATACCCTGGCCCACCAGTACCCCAAGAATCTTTTTTTGTATCATCTTTTGAAAGAGGATCACCTGTCTGAATCATAAATCCTTTTATCACTCTGTGAAATTTTACACCATTATAAAATCCACTTGAAGCAAGCTTTATAAAATTTGAAGTCGTGTCTGGCTTATCAGTAGATAAAGATAATGTGATATCTCCCATATTTGTATGAAGCACGGCTTCTTTATAATTCTGTATTTGATTATTATCCATAGTTGTATTTTTATTTTGATTATCTGTATTAATATTTGTAGATGTTTCTTTTGCTTGAATATTTATTTCCCTATCCAAAAGATTATCTTCTTTATCTTTTCCTTTGTATAAAAATATTCCAAGTAAAATCAAAACTACAATTGATATTATTGCTATAGTTGATACATTTTTCATATTATTCTCCTTTTCTAAACATCTTTTTAAATTTCACAGCAAGCTTGTGATGAACTGATAATTTTTTATCTTTATCTTCTGACAATCTATATTCTAATTTATCTTTTACAGCATCTATAGCAGCATATAGATCATCTTTACTTTCTTCAACAAAAATATTTTTCTTTGTCCCAGAAACTTTTATAGACACATTATAAAGTTCACCATTGTTGTGATGATTATTCGTCTTTGAAAGCTCAATTTCTACAAAAATATCACTACTTTCTCCCATATATTTAAATTTTTTAAGGGCTTCGTATACTTTTTTATCAGAATAATCTCTTATAGATTCTGTCACTTCAATGTCTACACCTTTTATTTTTATATTCATAAAATTTTTATTTAAATATTATTAAAAAAACTTATTTTTAATATACATATTATACCTCTATATTCAGATAAATTAAAATCCTCTGTCGTGGGAGACGCAGAGGATTTTAATTTAAATAATTTGTAAAAACTATTTTCTTTTCTTAGCAACTTTTTTCTTTGCTACTTTCTTAGCAACTTTTTTGTGTGCTACTTTTTTAGCAACTTTTTTCTTTGCTACTTTTTTCTTTGCTACCATATTTTTGTTTTTTAGTATTAAATACTAGAGAGTGCGCTTTTAATTTTTGACCTTGGACCTTTGGTCTGCCTCTCTTATTATTATTATCTCATTCAAAAAAAATTTATACAATAGTTTTTAAAAAATATTTTGTGGATAACTCAAAAAATATTTTTTATTTTTTAAAAAAAAATTTTATAAAAAATAAATTTATAAATATTTTTTATTTTTATTTTTATATTTTAATTAAAACTTTTCTTCTATTACAAGTATTGCCATTTCTTTTTTAATTTTTGATTGAATTTTGAAAGTATTTCCAAACTTTAATAATCCAAAGTAAGAATCTAAACTTTCTTTCTTAAAATCATTTTCTTTTAATTTTCGTAGCATTCTTCTTTTTGTATTAGTTCTTAAAACTTTATGTTTTGCAAAATATATAAATCCTAAAAAATCTATTCCAGAATAAATTGTTTTAATAAAAACTTTATCTGGATGAAGGTTTAGTTTTAATTCTTGTTTTAAAAAATCAGCTATTTGATATTTTAATTTTTCTAAACATATTTTATCTTTATTAATAAATACAAAATCATCAGCATATCTTATATAAGATTCCACTTTTAAAGTGTGTTTTACAAATTGATCAAACTCGTTCATGTAAATATTTACTAAAAGTTGAGAAGTTAAATTTCCAAGAGGCAATCCTTTTTCTAATTTTTCTTTTGTATTAAAACTTTCAATAATATTTTTTAAAAGATAAATAATATCCTTATCCAGAATTTTTTTATTTAAAATAGAAAGTAAAATATTATGATCAATATTTGCAAAAAATTTCTGTATATCACATTTTAAAATATAGCACTGACGAGTATAGTTTTTGCTTTCTTTTCTTGTATATTTTTCAAATTGTTTTAAAGCTTTATGTGTACCTTTATCATTTCTACAAGAATAAGAATCACTTATGAAAGCCTTATCAAAAAATGGATAGAGTTTTCTATATATAGCATGATGAAGAACTCTGTCTTTCACTTTTGCTTTGTGTATATCTCTTGCTTTTGGATCATTTATTTTAAAATGTAAATAATTATCATGCTTATATATTTTATTTTTCAATTCATTATGTAAATATATCAAATTACTCATTAAATTAAATTCAAACTCTATCATATCCTTCTTTTTAGTTTTTCCTTTTTTAAATTCTTTATATGCTAAAAGTAAATTTTCTAGAGAAATAATTTCTTCATAGCTTGTAGTATAATATTTCATAAAATATATGAATACTACTAATATTACCCCCCCCCGACGAAATTGCAAGAAAAATTAATTCCAATTTTGCAAAAAGTGAAAAGTATATATTTATTTTGGTATAGTGTCTATCACACGATACCAAAAACTCATCGCTATACTCTAGCAATAAAAATAGATAATTTATTTATAGAAATAATAGAAATGATTTCTAGTGCAAGCTTTGTAAAAAAAGATGATAAGATTCCATATTTAAGGACAGCGATAAGAAAACTCGATACACTGAAAATACTTTTACTTGTGCTCTGGGAAACAAGATCAATAGATACTAAAAAATATGAATTACTTTCTTTACCGATTGATGAAATAGGAAGAATGCTTGGTGGATGGCTTGGACAGATAGAAAAAAACTCTCCTAAAGATTAGGAGAGAGTAATATTTGTTGCTAAAGACACGATTGCCCTGATTCCAATTACCATTCTCATCAAGCTTGTAATCATTCACGTTCCACTTCTGATCATCAGAGTTCCAGTTCACATTCACAGCAAACAAAACTTTGTATCTCATTTCTTCTATACCACCATCTGTCAAAAAATATTTCTATTAATTTTCAGATTGAATTTAATTCTAAATATAAAATTTACTAAAATGAAATACCAACAATATTATTTTTAATTAAAAAATTATATAAACCTATTAATAAAATAATAATTTTATTAATTCTCATTTATACATTTCTTGAGTTCAGTAAAAAACCATAATCTTTTACATATTCAAACTCAAATAAATTATATAATAAAAAATCCCTTGGATCAAAGTGCAAAGCGCAAAGCGCAAAGCGCAAAGTATCCAAGGGATTAAAAGAATTAAGAGACAAAGTTCTTGTTGCTAAAGACACGACGGCCCTGACGCCAACGACCATGCCCATCAAGCTCGAAAGCAAACGCGCTCCACCCCTGAACACCAGAGCTCCAGCCCACATCCACAGCAAACAACTGGTTATTTTTACCTATAACGTAAAAAATATTTGCAAAGCCATTATTAAGCATAATACCAGCCTTACCTTCCCATTGATTTTTAATCAATTGCTCGATCTGATCCATCGTCACAGCATTTTCTCTTACTTTTTCTTCTCCGCCCATTTCTTTAATTATTTCTGAATCATACATATTACGATTCAGATCAAAAGCTGGTTTTAGATCGTCGATACTTTTGTACTCTGTCGACTCTTTGTAAATAGAGCCAATTCTTTCTTTTAAAGAATCCCAAACGTAAAGCCCTTGTCTGGTAAAAAAGAATTCAGAAAATACGAAAAGCTTTCCTACAACTTTTTTACGTACAATTTCATAAGTCCCATCCATGAGACCAATAATCTCCTCTTTTTTAAGATGGTTAATTGTGTGGAAAAATTTTTTAGAATCAAGATTCCAGGTAATAAAGAGCTTTTTTAAAAGCTCAAGAATTGCTGCGAAGTCTTTACCCAACAGCGAAACGACTTTTTGATAAGTTGTCATTGTTTGTTAATTTAAAAATGAAAAATAAAAGATTTATATATTTAGTTATTATTTTTGAATTTTAAATTTGCCTTTGTTTTCTTAATTTTCAAAGAGCAGATTTAACTATATATAGTATAGCACTATATAATTATTTGTCAAGCATATATAATAAAAAACTCTGTAAAATTTTTACAGAGTTTTTTAAAATTATTTTTTATTTTTATCCTTCACTTCACTATACAAATGTTTTTCTGCTCCACACATACATTTACCTAAAAGAAACTCTGTAAAATATTCCTCACCATAATCATAGACTATCTCTTCTCCATTTTTTATATTTTTTACAGCTCTCATAAAGACTCTTTTTTTCTTTACTTCACTCT
>JAGOTK010000009.1 GCA_018061825.1 Minisyncoccota bacterium | reverse complement strand
TGATACAGTTGCTGCTGTCATTGCTGGAGCAGTTGCTGATACAGTATTTGTTACAGATGAAGTCTTTCCTCTGTAAGTTACAGTTGAAGATGCGATGATAGTTTTACCATTTGCAATTTCAAGTGTATCTACCCAAACTTCGATAGTCTTTGTAGATCCTGCTGCAACATCATAATTTACTGAGAAATTATTTGTTCCAGAAGTTGGTACTACAGTTTGTGAACCATCAGTGATTTTTAGGTTTGTATATTCTGATGCAGGTGTTGAAGATCCATTTAGAAGGATATTAATGTTTGTTACATTAATAGCTTCTGCTGATCCAGCTTGCAATGAGAATGAAGCAATTTTAACCATTGCTTGATTCTTTGAAATGTTTGCTGCTGTGAATCCTGATGTTGCACCAAATGATACATTACCACTATTAATTGACAATCCTTGTCCTGTTGCTGCAGGTACAGTGATTGTATTGTATGAATATTGTCCTTGTGCTGTAGAACCAGATGATACTACATCCACTCTTACAGTACCTGAAGTAATATTTGCATTATTTTCATTTACAAGATCACCTTTCACTTCAACAATTGCTGAAGATCCAGCTGGGATAATTAAGTTTGAACCTAAACTGATTGTTTGGTTTGCGCCTAATGTTGCTTGTATTCCTGAAGATACTGCTCCGCCATTTACATATACAGTTACATTATTTAGCTTTGTTGAAGTTGGAGATAATGTTGCTGTAGCTGTTGCATTGATTGTAAGGTATTGAACTTTAACATCTTCACCATAAGCATAGAACTTGAATGATCCAAGTGTTTGGTTTGTTGAACCTCCTACTAGAGATGAAGTATTGAATGCTGAGTTTTGTGAAATTGTTAATGATCCACCTGTAATTGTGATTGTTCCTGCAAGAAGATTAGAAATAATATTTCCATTATACTTTACAGATACATTTGCACCGTAAAGTTGTGAATCTTGAAGAGCGATATCACCTGCATTTTCTATAGATACATAGAATGATCTACTTGAGCCTTTTACAATGTCAGCTCTCACATCAAATGTATGAGATCCTGTTGTAAGTGCTAAAGGAGACATTGAGTAAAATGTTACATATCCATTAGCAGAAAATGCTGATGCATTTGCAAATTGTACTCCATCTACATAAAGCTTTACATTAGCTAGAGCGTCAACTGGAGCTGATCCTACCATCTTGAATGTCATAGATGATAGATTTACTGCTCTGATACCAACATTAAGTGATGATGACCATACAGTTGCTCCTGTTGTTCCAGCATTCATAGAAGTTGTTGCTGGAGTTGTAGATGCAAAAGTTGCTGTAGCTAAATCAGCTGCTGCAATTGGAAGAACTGGTCCATTAACACCTGATACTACAGCTGCTGCAGATCCTGTTACTGTGTAACCAGTTACTGAAAATCCAACTGTTTGTCCTGATGTAGATGACGCAACGTCAGCTAGTACAGAAACAGTCTTTGATCCTCCTACCATGAATAATCCAGATGCTGAGTTAAATGTTACAGTTCCATCTGTTAGTACAGATGCTGCATCAGTTAATCTCATTCCTGTTGATGCATCATATAAGTATACATTTGATAATGTATTGTTGTTTGAAACACCATTTCTCATTAATTTTACAGATACTACTGATCCATTTCCTGAGAATACAAAATCAGCAAGCTTTGCTCTTGCTGAACCTGATACTATTACATTACTTGGTTGCATTGATGAAAGAGATACTGATACTGGACCTGAATTTACAGTTCCTGTACCTGTACCTGTTCCTGTGCCACCTGTAGTTCCTCCAGTTCCACATGCATTAAGGATTGCTCTTGTCATTGCAAAAACATTTCCATATGCAGGAAGATTAACTGAAGTCTGATACTTTATAGCAGCATTCTTTGTAAGCATACCGAAGTATGTTGACTCATTTCCCATTGAGCCTGCTCCTGTTGTTGCAACAGTAAAGCCCATTGAGTTTAGAGATTTTTGAAGTTCAAGAACTTGCGCTCCTGAGCTTCCAAGCTTCATATTCTGTGTGAATTGAAAGCATGATGTAGATGTTGTTTGAGCTGAAGCTAAAACAATGGCACCCACTGAGATAGCAGCTACTGCTGCTGTCTTAAATTTGAAATTCATAATTTTATAAAATTTTATAATTTTGATCTTTATAGAGACCGAAGTCTTAAAATATCTTTGTATGCTTTCGACAAGCAAAATATTTTAAAACTTTTGACGAGATCGCGTCGTTGTTTTAATTTTTTATCTCGTAAAAAATAAAAAATGCGACCGAAATAAAACACTTTTAATTAGGGTTAATATTAACTACTAATAACTAATAATTTTTTCTAATCTGTGCCTATATTCTATTGCCAACGATCAATCTAGTCGTTTTTTGTGATACCTATAAATTACTTATAATTGTATCTCAAATACCAGAGGACGCCCTAACCAGAGAAACAGGTCGTCTATGGGCATTATAGCACATATATTAGATCTGTTCAAAAGATATGAGATAAAACTGTGAATAATGTTAAGAATGTTAAAATCAAATATAAGTATATATTGCAAGATTATTATTAAAGAATTACTAAAAACTGGAGCGTTTTATTTAAAAAATAAATAAAAGATATGTGGATTATCTATATATAGACATACTATAATAGATAAATATAAATAAATATCCCTATAACAGTATATATTTACTCCATCTCTTGTCACCTATTCTATCTATCTTTTTTTCTAAAACCAATGAATTTAATTCTCTTTGTAGAGTCTTTACAGAGCAACCTATCACTTTTTTAGAGATATCATGGATTGATATTTCGACTCCTTTTGTAAATAGAGATATTATTTGACCTCTCCTATCTTGTTTTCTATTTTCAGATTTTCTAGGTTTTTTAGTTTTGATTTCTTCGTTTTTAAAAGAAGTCGTCTTTATTTCTTTATTTTTTACAATTTCTACATTTGGAATATCTTTTGATTCAAAAGCTTTGACTTCATAATTTGAATACAAATTGTCTTTTACAACTTCCTCTTGTTTTTTATAAATGTCGTTTATAATATTTTGATTTTCAGATTTTATCTCCTTATTTACATTCAAAGACTTTTTAAAAATATTTTCTATATTTATAGTATTTGCAGACTCTGTGATTTTATTTCTTTCTGTGATTGCATCAAAAGAAGAATTTAAAGTCTTTAATCCTTCTCTAGCATCAAACATCACCTCTCTGAGTGCAGACTCTTCTTGGATCATTAGATTTATTTCTCCAAAAGAAAATTGTTTCTTTATTAAAATATTTTCCAGCATTCTTAGTCCATCTATCAATATATCTACATTCATTCTAGATATCAGATTTGAATCTTTTGCTACAAATAAATAAGAAATTATAAGAGATACACTGTCAAGCGCTGATTTATAAATAACAAAAATATTCTTTGAAGAGTCTTCGAAGTTTTTATCATCTATAAATGCTATAGAATTTATATTTTTAAGAAGAAGATTTGCTTCTTTTCTTAAATCATATTTTATATTTTCTCTTTCAGATAAAAATTGAGAAATGAGATAAATAGCAGTTACAATTTTTTCTGTCTTTTTAGCTACCAATAGATTATAGTTTTCTTTCTTTTCCATAAATCTCTTTAATTTATCTTTTATTTACTAGATACTATACTTTTTAATCAAAAATATCAACCTTTCCAAAATTCAAAATTTATTCATAATATTTTTAATAAAAATAGACTTGTCTTTTATATATTGTCGCTTATTTGATATAAACTTCTTCAATTTTTATTGATGTCTATTATAGAGTTATTTTTTTAGATTATTGACGATTAAATATAATTATAAAATAATAAAATAATGTCTTTTATACTTATAATCTTGATAATTTAGTCGTTTATACTTATACAAGTTGTCGTTTATAGCGCTATAAAAATAGCATCATTTGATCTTTTTGTCTTTTATTTTTATATGAAAAGATATACACATATAGCGTGTTATAATTTTCTATTATATAGACACGAATTTTATGCCTAAAAAAGAAGAGAAAAAAGAGTTTCAAAAAAACATAGAAAATGAAAGAAAAGAATTTTTAAAAAAAGACAACTCTACTATGAAAGACAGCATTTGGGCTGTGATATTTTTCTTTTTAGGAGCTTTTTCTTTTTTTTCTTCTATCGGACTTGGAGGGAAAATTGGTAATGCTATCTTTTATGGACTAAGCTATACACTTGGCTGGACTGCCTATTTATTTTTTATAATATTTATTGCAAATGGATATGTTCTTTGGAATAATAAAAAAAGAGATTTTAATTTAGTTTTTTTTATTTCCATGTTTATATTTCTCGTCGCGATAAATTCATTCTCAGCTTCGATACATATTCCAGATTCAGGGATAATAGGATTTTATTTATTTAAATTCTTGTCAGAAAATTTTGGCAATATTTTACCATCCTTCATTTCTTTTGCAGCTATGCTAATCTCTTTTATTTTTATATATGAAGACAGACCTAGATTAAGCAAAGAAAAAGGAGACAAAATAAAAGAGATGAATAATCTACTAATAGAAAGATCTAGCAAAGTGTCTAAAAACATTTTTATGAGAGTAATCTCTATTTTTAAAAAAGGTCTGATAAAAATATGGAAGCTACTATTATCTTTCTTTAAATTTATATTTTCAGATGAAGAAGATCCAAGATATCAAAATCTAAATGATGCATATTATAAAAATCAAAATAGTGACGGAAATCTACATTCTGAATTGATGAGCACTCTTTCAAAAAAAGAAGAAGAAGAGTTGGCCGCTCAAGCATTACTAATTCAAGAAAGATTGGAAAAAGAAAAAACAAACATAGAGATATCCGAGCTAGATAAAGTAAAATTAAAACCTGAAGAAGAAAGATTGAAAAGTGTGAAAGAAGAATCTCGACCTATATACCTTGAAGGAGAATTTATATCTCCAGACATAACTCTACTAAACTCAGACTTTGGAAAATCTTCTGCTGGTGATTCAAAATTTAAAATGAATGTCATTCAAAAAGTTTTAGATCAATTCAATATACCTGTAGAAATGGGAGAAGTGATAGTAGGACCTTCTGTCACACAATTTACATTAAAGCCTGCACAAGGAGTAAATGTCAGAAAAATTTTAGGATTAAAAGATAATCTTCAAATGGCACTCTCAGCTACAAACATGCATATAGAAGCTCCTATACCAGGAAAACCTTTTGTTGGTATTGAGATTCCAAATGAAAAGAAAACAATACTTGGTCTTCGTAGCTTGATAGAGCTTGATGAATTTAAAAATGGCTCAAATCTCACACTTACAATAGGAAAAGATATCATAGGAAGACCTGTGATGTCTGATCTTACAAAAATGCCTCATCTTCTTGTAGCTGGAGCTACAGGTACAGGAAAATCAGTGACTCTTCATAATCTTATTATTTCTTTACTTTATAAAAATTCACCACATGATCTAAAGCTTATTATACTTGATCCAAAAAGAGTTGAGTTTACTTCTTACAATTCTTTACCTCATCTTTACACTCCTATAATAAAAGATGCCAAGACTGCTATAAAATGTCTAAATTGGGCAGCACAAGAAATGGATAGAAGATATGATGTTCTTGGTGAGTATGGAGTATTAAATTTAGTAGATTACAATAAAAAAATATTTGCTCCTGCTCTTGAAAAAGCGAAAAAGAAAAATAATGAAGGAGATTTAGTGTCTGGTTTACCTCCAAAGCTTCCTTTTATTGTGATAGTCTTTGACGAATTCAATGACTTTATGCTTTCTTATCCAAAAGAAATCACTCCTATCATCACTTCATTATCACAAAAAGCTCGTGCTGCTGGTATACATCTGATACTTACTACACAAAGACCAGATGTGAAAGTCATCACAGGTACTATAAAAGCAAATATTCCTTCAAGAATAGCTTTAAAGACAACTTCACAGATAGATTCACGCACAATTTTAGATCAAGCAGGAGCAGAAGATTTGCTTGGAAATGGAGATATGCTCTATATGAATGGATCTACTATTACTCGTGTACAGGCTCCTTTTGTAACTACTGAAGAAATAAAAAATGTAATAAATAATATAAAAAAGATTTATGAAGACTTTATACCGGACAATATAAATATAGATAAAATAAAAGTATCATCTATGTCTACCAGTGGATATAAAGAAATGGAAAATGGAGGCAGAAGTCCAAAAGAAGAGCCTGCTGATGATGAAGATTATTTATCAGCTAAAGATTATGTCACTTCTACAGGAAAAGCTTCTACCAGTGCTTTGCAGACTGCTTTTAGATGGGGCTACAATAAGTCTGCTCGTATCATAAATGATCTAGAAATGTATGGAATAATAGGCCCAGCTACAAGTGGAAGACATCGTGAAGTTTTCTCTGCAAAAAATAATGAGAGTGAAGTAGAAAAAATTGAAAGAGAGATAAAAGAAATAGAAAACTCTAATACTGACACAAAAGAAGATGAAGAAGATAAATAAATAAAATCATGCATAAAAATTCTTTTTTAGAAAAATTAGGAAAATGGTTTTTCATTATACTTATTATCCTTATACTTACATATTTTTCTACAAGAATATTTTCTTTTGTTATAGGACCTAGAATAAAAATATATACTCCTTTGCCTGGAGAAATCATAAAAGAAAGTACCTTTTTTGTAAAAGGAAATATTCAAAATGCAAAATATATATCTATTAATGGGAAAATTATAAGCACAAATGAAAAAGGAGACTTTAAAGAAGAACTGATAGTAAAAGCACCTTATACTTTAGTAGTGATAGAAGCAATAGACAAATATGGTAAAAGAAAAGAAAAAACTCTTGAAATTGGAAAAGAGTAAAGATTTAGTAAAATCAATATGATATAATCTAAACATTAAAAAGTAATCAATAAAAATATGGCTGTTAAAAAGAAAGTAGTAAAACCAAAAAAAGTTTTAGGTGTCAGAGAAGAAGGAAAAAAAGTAGATTCTGATGAACTGTTAAAAGAAATTCAAAATAAATTTGGAGAAGGAGCAATAATGAAGCTTGGAGATACTCCAAAAGTTGATATAGGAGTCACTCCTACTGGATCACTAGGACTTGATTTTGCTCTTGGTGTTGGAGGGCTTCCAAGAGGAAGAATAGTCGAGATTTTTGGTCCAGAATCTTCAGGAAAGACAACTCTCACACTACATGTGATAGCTGAATCTCAAAAAATGGGTGGAACATGTGCTTTTATTGATGCAGAACATGCAATGGATCCAGAATATGCAAAAAAGCTTGGTATAAATATCAATGAATTATTGATATCTCAACCAGATAATGGTGAGCAAGCTCTTGATATTGCTGAGACACTTGTCAGAAGTGGAAAGATTGATGTACTTGTAATAGATTCTGTAGCGGCTCTTACTCCACAAGCAGAAATTGAAGGAGATATGTCTCAAGCTCATGTAGGTAGACAAGCTCGTCTTATGAGTCAAGCATTAAGAAAGCTCACAGCGATAGCTCACAAATCAAAAACTGTAATTATTTTTATAAATCAAATAAGAATGCAAATTGGTATCATGTTTGGAAATCCAGAAACTACACCAGGAGGAAAAGCATTAAAATTTTACGCTTCTGTTCGTCTTGATATCAGAAAGACAGCTCAAATAAAAAAAGGAGAAGATGTACTTGGTGCTCGTACAAAAGTAAAAGTCGTAAAAAATAAAGTTGCTGCTCCATTTAAATCTACTGAATTTGATATTATGTATGGTGAAGGAATTTCAAAAGAAGGAGAACTTTTAGCACTTGGAGAAAAGTTTAAACTAGTTACAAAATCTGGAACATCATATAGCTTTGGAGAAGAAAAACTAGGAAGAGGTTATGACGCTTCAAGGACTTTCTTAAAAGAAAATCACAAAATATCAAAAGAGCTTGAAAAGCAAATTAGAAAAAATCTAGAAGATGGAGGCCTTGATTTTGCCCCAGAAAAGCATGAAGCAGAAGATGATGAAGCTTTAGAAGAATAAGAAAAATCTGACAACAAACAAAATACTCTTACAAAATAAGAGTATTTTACTATATAGCTACAAATCCCCTATTTTTTATAAAAAATACTTGACAAAATGCCATAATAAGCTTATACTTGTAAAAGTACTTAAAAATATTAATTAACTTAAAATCTACTCTATGCGACGGCGAAGTATTTTAAAAAGAAATTAAGAAGGTGTTGATGCCAAAAAGAAATTTTCAAAAAACCATCATTAAAATAATATGATGGTTTTTATTTTGCATAATCGCTTATTTTGTGTTATATTTCTCTAGATCTTGATAAACCAAAAATAACTAATGTATATTTTCTAAATCTTTTTAGAATATCTATTTATATTTTTGATTCAAGACAAATTAAAAATATGACAGAAAAAAACACTTTAAACAGTATAGTAATTGATGACTATACAAAGATGATTCTTGAAAATATGTCTCCTATGAAAGAAGAAGATGTAGTAGATGGATCTGTGGTAGCTATCACTCCTACAGCAGTATATGTGGATCTTGGACCAATAGGTACAGGTATAATATATGGTATTGAATATATAAATGCTCGTGATTTGATTAAAAAGACAAATATTGGAGATTCTATAAGCGCGAAAATTATTTTAAGAGAAAATAAAGATGGCTATATAGACCTATCTCTTCGTGAAGCAAAGCATGCATTGATCTGGAATGAGGCAGAATCTTTATTAAAAGAAAAGAAAATAATATCTCTAGTAGTCAAAGAAGCAAACAAAGGAGGTCTCATCATGGACTGGAATGGTATAAATGGATTTCTACCATCATCACAATTGAAAGGAGAAAATTATCCTAAAGTCACAGATGGAAGTAAAGATCAGATCTTAACAGAATTAAAAAAGCTTATTGGTAATAGAATTCCAGTTGTCATAATTGCAGCAATTCCAAAAGAAGGAAAGCTTATTTTCAGCGAATCTACTGAAAATAATATAGAAGATGGAGGAAAAGATGGAAAGAAAGGTAAAAAAGATACAACAAAAGATAGTAAGACTATCACTAAGATAGTATCTAAATACAATATTGGAGATCAGCTTGAAGGAGAAGTCACAGGAGTTGTAGATTTTGGAATCTTTGTAAAAATAGATAATGAGATTGAAGGTCTTATTCACAAAAGTGAGATTGATTGGGGTCTTGTAGAAAATACAAAAGATTATGCAAAAGTTGGAGACAAAATAAAAGTAGAAGTGATTGAAATCAAAGATGACAAGATCTCTTTATCAATGAAAAAATTAAAAGAAAATCCTTGGGTGTCAGCAAGTAAAAAATATAAAAAAGGAGATACTGTAGATGGAGTTGTCATCAGATTCAACAAACATGGAGCTCTGGTATCTATCGAAGAAGGAGTCGCAGGATTACTTCATATTTCAGATTTTGAAACAGAAGAAAAAATGAAGCAAGGATTATCTCTTGGAAAGATTTATAAATTTGAAATTTCCCTATTTGATGGAAATGAAGAAAAAATGACTTTAAAAATAAAAAATTAAAATTATTTAATAAATTTAAAAACACAAAAAACACTTGACAAACTAAGTGTTTTTTGTTATTTTAATAAAAGATTTTTAGAATTTTATTATCTTTAACCCAAAAAATTAAATAAAATGGTACCTGAGACATGTATTCGCATCAACAATCTAGTAAGTGCTTATGGAGAAAAGTATGTTCTTCAAGCAATACTGGATAGAGACATTTTAAACTTAAATGATCTTCCACCTGAAAAATTAGCTCAATTAGAGGATATTTTAGAAAAAGAAGCAGAGGATTTAAAAATGATGGTATAAATTAAAAATCATAAGAGCAAGAAATTTCTTGCTCTTATTTTTATTTATATTTTTTTATTTGCCATTTAAAATTTTAAAAATAAAATTTGATGCTTTTTCCAAGACTTCTTTATTGGATAAAATATTTTTTTCTTCTTCTGAAAGATTTCCTAAAACATATTTTTGTACTATTTCTCCATGTGGAGGAGCTATACCATCTTTGCCTGTACCTGCTGGAGCAATACCTACCCTTATTCTATAAAAATTTTTTGTACAAAGACTTTCTATGATACTTTTGATGCCATTATGTCCCCCATCTCCCCTATCTTTTACAAGTCTAATATCTCCAATTTCCAAATCTTTATCATCATAAATAATTATGATATTTTCAGTCTTTATATTTCTATTCTTAATAAACTCTTTTAAAGATTGACCAGATTCATTCATAAAAGTATTTGGAATAAAGATATCTAACTTAAAATCTTTTTCTTTAATCAAAAATTCATCTAAAAATTTGTTTTCTTTTAATTTATCAAAGACAAATCTTCCAGCATTATGTCTAGTGTATTTATATTTATCTCCAAAATTTCCAAGTGGGAAAAGTAAAAAATTCATAATATATTTTATTTAAATTATTATATCAAAAATTTGCGAATTAGACATTTTATATGCTATAATCTTGCTAACTTAAATTATGACTAATACTTATAGTGATCTATTTGGAAACTTTATAAATGACTCTGTTGGTAATCCTTATGGACTCTTACTTTCTATAATAATAATGTTTTTTATAATATCTCTTTTTGCTGCAATTTTTTCTAAATTTGTAAAAAGAAATCTAATATCTTGGAAAATTCTAGAAAAAGATGAATCTCCTGCCAAGCTTTTACTATTGATAATCGCAATATTGATAATTGTAAAAGTAATACAAGGTTTTATAATTCAGCCATTCTTGGTAGATGGAGGATCTATGCTTCCAAATCTAGAAAGTGGTGAACTTTTAATAATAGACAAATTATCTTTTGATGTAAACAATTTGAAGCATGGTGATGTGATAGTTTTTAGACATGTTAAAAATGATATTTATGACGGACAATTTTTTATAAAAAGATTGATAGGAATTCCTGGTGATAGAGTGGTAGTAAAAAATGGATCTACTATTATTTTTAATAAAGAAAATCCTAATGGAGAAATTTTAGATGAGAAATTTGTAAAATATCCAGACTTTCAAAAAAATATGGACTTGACCTTATCTGAAGGTGAATATATTGCTTTTGGAGATAATAGAGCTGAGAGCTATGATTCAAGAAGTTGGGGAATTGTCTATAAAAAAGATATAGCAGGAAAGGCTGTATTTAGATTATTTCCTTTTTCAAAAATTGGAAGCAATCCAGGTGTAGTAAGTGTAGATTTTATTAAAAATTAAAATCTTAATATAAATTAAAGCTAAGTTATGATAAAAAAGGAAGATAATAAAAAAAATTTAGTCAATAAAGATCCTATACAATCTCTAAAAGGTATGGGTGATATATTTGGTGATAAATATTATCAATATCAAGGACTATTTGAAAAAGCTCAAGAGATTGCTATATATTACGGATTTAAACCAATAGAAACTCCAGCATTAGAAAAGGAAGAAGTTTTTATAAGAGGTATTGGAGAAGGTACGGATGTCATAGATAAAGAAATTTATAATTTTAAAACTAAAGGTGGAGAAAAGGTAGCTCTTAGACCAGAATATACAGCAAGTGTCATGCGAAGCTATCTTGAAAATGGAATGATGAATTTACCACAACCTGTGATGCTATATAGCTATGGTCCAACATGGAGACATGATAATCCACAAAAAGGAAGACTGCGTGAATTTAGACAATTTAATTTAGAAATACTTGGTACAGAAAAATCTATAGCTGACGCAATCATAATTCAAACTTTAATGACCATATTAAAAGAATTTGGTTTTGAAGATCTTATTGTAGATATAAATAGCGTAGGAGATAGAAATGATAGAAGTATTTTTACAAGAGAGCTTATCACATATTACAAAAAACATGTGAGTAAAATGTGTAAAGATTGTCAATTTAGAATACAAAATAATCCTTTAAAGCTTTTAGACTGCAAAAATGAAGAATGTCAAAAATATAAAGAGTTGGCTCCTGCTTCTATAAATTATCTAAGCAATGATTCAAAACAACACTTCAGAGAAGTTCTTCAATATCTTGAAGAAGCTGGAATAGAATACAGAATAAACAATACTCTAGTACGAGGTCTAAATTATTATACAAATACAGTTTTTGAAGTTATAAAAATAGAAAAAGAATTAGACGCAGAAGGTAAAGAAGTAGAGAATGGAAAAGAAAAAGAAATCACTATCACAGGAGGAGGAAGATACAATTATCTTGCTCGTGAGCTTGGAAGTAAAAAAGACATTTCTGCTGTTGGTGCTGGACTTGGTATAGATAGAGTTATGATGTTTAAAGAATGTAAAGAAATATCACCAAAAATAATCAAAAAACCAAAAATATATTTCTTACAACTTGGATTTGAGGCAAAATTAAAATCTTTAAAAATTATGGAGATTTTAAGAGAAAATAAAATCCCAGTTTATCAGACTCTCTCAAAAGATTCGCTTTCGACTCAGCTTGCAAGTGCTGCAAAGATGGGTACTCCTCATTGTATAATTTTTGGACAAAAAGAAGCTATGGATGGTACTGTCATAATCAGAAATATGAAGACACATTCTCAAGAAATAATAAAAATAGATAAACTTTCTGAATATGTAAAAAAGTTGAAGTAAAATCTTTTTTATGATATTATATAAACATTAATCCATATGGCAAATACAAATATTAAAGTAATTAAAAAAGAGAGAGATAGTTCATTAGTTCTTCTTCATAAATTTCAAAAAAAGGTCCAAGAGAGTGGTGTTCTTCCTAAAGTAAGATCAAAGAGATACAATAAGAGAGATGAGTCAAAAGCTAAGATCAAAAAAGGAAAAATGAAAAAGTTAAATGGTGCCGCAAAATATGATGAATTAAAAAGAGCTGGTAAATTAGTTAAAAAAGTAAAGAGGTAAAAATGTTTTTAGAAACTAAAAATTTAATAGTAAACAAAAAAAGAGGTCTTGTAAATGAGACCCTTTTTTCATTTATAAAAATAATAAAAAAAGAAATATTAAAAGATAAATATTCTTTGTCTATTAACTTTATACCACCAAACGAAGCAAAAGCTTTAAATGAAAAATATAGAAATAAAGACTACACTCCCAATGTATTATCTTTTCCTTTATCAAAAGAAGAAGGTGAAATTTTTATATGTTTATCTGTAGCCAGAAAAGGAGCAAAAGAATTTTCTTTATCTTATGACAACTTTGTGAGGTTATTGATAATTCATGGATGTCTTCATTTACAAGGAATGGAGCATTGTGATGAGATGGAAAGTAAAGAATCAAAATATTTCCAAAAATATATGCTAAAATAATACAATGAATAAAGAAAGAGCACATATAATCCTAGGTATAGATATCGGTAGTAGCGCATCAAGAATTTGTATAGTAAAGCATCACCTAGACAAGAGATTGACTCCTGAGATTTTAGACTTAAAAGAAATACCTACTGAAGGAGTTTACAAAGGCAATATTGTAGACGAAAAAGAGCTTGCAAATACGATATCAAAACTATTTTCAGAATTGAGTGAAGAGATATTAAAAAATAAAAGCCATATGATATTTTCTTTAAATGCTTCAGGTGTGAGTAGTCTTGTAAACAATACTTCTGTAGTAAGCTCAAATATTGGTGATGAGATAACAAAGATAGATCTGGATAGATTAGAAAAAGAAGCTGTGATCTCTGTAGCAAATATAAAAAATAAAAAAGTAATACATACAATACCAATAAAATACAAACTAGATCATAATGAGATTCAAGGATCTCCTGTAGGAATGTTTGGAAAAAGAATAGAAGGAAAGTTTTTATTTGTTTTAGCTCCTACATTATACGTAGACAAAATAGAAACTATTTTAGATGAAATAAATATACCAATAGAAGATCTAATCATAGGACCTTTTGCAGAATCTGTACCTTTATTAAATAAAAAACAAAAAGTAGCTGGTACAGCTCTTATAAATATAGGACATTCTACAACAAGTATGTTGGTATATGAAAATAATAATCCTATATTTACCACAATTTTTCCAGTTGGTGGAAACGATATAACAAATGACATAGCTCTTGGCTTACAAGTGTCTCTCGAAGAAGCAGAAGAAATAAAGCTAGGTATAAGTAATTTATCTTTTTCAAAAAGAAAATTCGAAGAAATAGTAGAAGCTAGAATAGAATTTATATGTGAAAAAATAAATTCAGAATTAGAAAAAATAGGAAGAAAAGAATTATTACCTGGTGGAATAGTCCTCACAGGAGGTGGAAGTAAACTTTTAAAAATAGATTCCATAATAAAAAATTATTTAAAATTACCGACAAAATTTGCAAATGAAGAAATAAAAGTTTTTTCAGATGGACAACTCAAAGATTCATGTTTTGCTAGAGTTTATGGTCTTACATTTTTAGCTCCAACAATATCAAATAATATCACTGTCAAAAAAATCTTTAATAACAGCTTGAAAAATATAGGAAATTTATTAAAAAGATTTTTACCTTAAAAGAAAATTCTTAAAAATTAGACAATATATAAAAAATAATACAACTCATTGCATTATTTTTTTTTGAGTGATATACTTCTTTTACTTAACAATAACTGCTGAAAAGTTAGAAAAATATGTCTAAACCATTGCCTGAAATTCAAAGTTTTGCAAGAATAAAAGTAATCGGAGTTGGTGGATCTGGAAAAGGTGCCATCAATCACATGATAAGTTCAAATCTTAAAGGGATTGATTTTATAGCGATGAATACTGATACGCAAGACTTACACAATTGTCTTGCTTCAAAAAAAATACATCTAGGTAAAAATTTGACTAAAGGTCTTGGTGCCGGAATGGATCCAGAAATTGGAAGAAGAAGTGCTGAAGAAACAAAAGAAGAAATACAAGATGTTATAAAAGGTGCAGATATTATTTTTATTGCTTGTGGTATGGGTGGAGGTACTGCTACAGGAGCTGCTCCTGTGATAGCAAAAGCAGCAAAAGAAGAAGGAATACTTACTGTAGCGATAGTCACAAAACCATTCTTCTTTGAAGGACAAAAAAGGACAAATATGGCTGAAGCTGGTATAGTCGAGCTTGAAAAAGAAGTAGATGCTTTGATAGTTGTACCAAATGATAAATTGCTTTCTGTAATAGATAAAAATATGTCTGTGAAAGATGCTTTTAGAATGGTAGATGAAGTACTAAAACAAGCAGTAGATGGCATAGCAGACATCATAAGGACAGCTGGAACTATAAATCTAGACTTTGCTGATATTAAAAGAGTTCTTAAAGATTCAGGTACTGCTCTTATTGGTATCGGTACTGGTAGTGGTGAAAATAGAGCCATAGAGGCCGCAAAAAATGCAATATCTTCCCCTCTTCTTGATATATCGATACATGGCGCAAAAGGTTTACTTTATGCAATTTATGGAAATGATAATCTTTCAATGTTTGAAGTCTCTGAAGCAGCAAAGATTATCACAGAATCTGTAGATAAAGATGCAACTATTATTTTTGGAATTGTAAATTCAGATACTTTAAAGAAAGATGAGATCAAGATAGTAGTCATCGCTACGAAATTTCCTTCAAATTTTAAAATGCAACATAATAAAATACTTGTAGGAGAATCTTTGTATGCAGCTCTCGATATGGATAAAATAAAAGGAGAAAATGTAGAAGAAAAAAATAGATTCATTAAAAATGAAGATAAAAAAAAATTTAATTCTATAGAAAAAGAAGAGGCAGATTTTAATGAAGATTCAAATATAAAAGAAGCTATGACTTTGGTCTTAGATAATCATAAAGAAAAGAAAAATGAAAGTATATTACATCCAATATCTAAAATAGAAAATAAAAAAAAGAATGAACTAAATAATGAATTAGATGAAGACAATCTGTTAGACCTTAAAAGTCTTCAAAACGATAAAAACAACAAAGATAATAAAAATGTATTTTTAGAAGAAGATGAAGATGAATGGAATATGCTCCCTCCATTTTTAAGAAAAAAGAAATAAAAATTTAAATTAAAAAACTTCTATAACTAGAAGTTTTTGTTTTTATTGAAAATTCTTGTATAATTAGAAGTAATATATAAAGCTATGCAAAACGAAAATATTTTTGATTTAATAATAGTTGGTGGTGGGCCTGCTGGAGCAAGTGCTGCTATTTATGCTGCAAGAAAAAGATTAAAGGCTGTATTAATTTTAAAAGAGTGGGGTGGTCAATCTATAGTATCAGATGATATCCAAAATTGGATAGGTACTCCACATATTTCTGGTGCTGATCTAGCTAAAAATCTTGAAGCACATGTAAAAGAATATTCTGGAGAATTTTTAGAAATAAAGACTGGAAATCTTGTCATAAATTCTGAAATAGAAAAGATGAATGAACAAGAAAATCAAAATCTTGTAAAAATAACTTTAGAAAATGGAGAAAATATATCTGGTAGATCTCTACTTATAGCTACAGGATCAAATAGAAGAAAAATAGAAATAAAAGGTGCAGATGAATTTGAAAATAAAGGTTTAACTTATTGTGCCACTTGTGATGGACCTGTATTTAGTGACATGGATGTAGTAGTGATCGGTGGAGGAAATGCAGGATTTGAATCAGCAGCACAGCTTCTCGCCTATTGTAAAAGTGTCACACTTCTCTCTCGTAGTGAGCCAAGAGCAGATAAAATAACTATAGAAAAATTAAAAGAGAATCCAAAATTTAAATTGATAGTAGGTGCTACTCCAAAAGAAATCTTTGGTGATAAATTTGTAAATGGAATTTCTTATTCAGACCTTGATGGAAATGAAATAAAATTAAATATATCTGGAGTATTTGTAGAAGTAGGACAAATCCCAGCTACAGAATGGGTCAAAGATATCATAGAGCTTGATGAAATAAATAAGATAAAGATTGATCCATGGACATCTAGAGCTTCCAAAGAAAATCTAATCTGGGCTGCAGGAGACGCTACAAATATACTCTATCATCAAAATAACATTGCTAGTGGAGAAGCTGTCAAAGCAATAGAAGATATTTATAAAACTTTAAAGACGAAATAAATGTCCTCCACAAAAGATTTTTTAGATTATGTTTTAGATCAAATAAAAAATCAAGATTTTGTAAAATCTCGAAAGATGTTTGGTGAGTATGCTATATATTATGACAATAAAGTCGTAGGACTAATTTGTGATAATCAGCTTTTTATAAAAAATACAAAAAGTGGTAAAGATTTTGTAGAAAAAGAATTTGGAAAAGAAAATATAAATCTCGCCTCCCCTTTTCCAAAAGCAAAAGATTGGATACTCTTGGAAGATGAGATAGAAAATAGAGAATTTTTAAATGAGTTAATAGAAATAACAAGAGATTCGTTAGAAGAAGGAGAAAAGAAAATTAGTAAAAAGAAATAATTTAAGTTAAAATATAAATAATTTTAAATCCTCATGAAGAAATATTTTGAAATAACAAAGCGTCTTTGGAATTTACTAAAACCATTCCATAAGTATTTTTATTTACAGTTGTTTTTTATAATAACAGTACAAGGTCTAACTATTTTCAATACTAAAATAGTATCTGAAATAATAGATTATGCAATTATTAAAGATTGGCAAAAATTATCATTCATAATGATCATATATTTTGCATTACTATTAATTTCTAGATCTATAGAATATTTTTCAGACAAAAGACAAATGGAAAATTCTTATGCTGAAATACCTCAATACATACAAGAGTTTTCATTGAGAACTATTCTAAATTTAAATTCATCTCAATATACAGAAAATCATTCAGCAATAAGACAACAAGTCGTAGACAGAGGTGAAGACTCTATCCAAGGAGTAATAGAAAAGCTTTTATTACAATTGATACCTTTAATAGTGATGTTTTCACTTTCACTTTTAGCTATAGGTTTTTATTCTAAAACTATCGCCTTAGTATCTTTAATAACATTGATCATCTCTATAATAGCAACTGTAAAATTTACAGATTTTTGGAGACCGAAAGCAAAAGAAAATACAGACATGTGGGACAAATATAGAAAAGTAAGAGTCGAAGCTTTTGAACACTTAAAACTTATAAAAATATTTGGTGTTGAAAGCCAATACATTAAAAAATATTTGAATGAAAGACTTTCCATTGTAAAGCATACCTTGTATGTGTACAATTTAAATTTAAATTTTGGAAATATAAGAATGATTTTCACAATTGTAAGCAGAGCAATTTGTCTTGTACTAGCTGTATATTATTATGCACAAGGAAATTTTACAGTTGGTAGTGTCTATGCGATATTTTCTTGGATAAATAATATGTATTCTCAATTGGGTAGTGTTAATTATCTGTTAAGACAAATACCTTTAGACTTTATATACATGGAAAAATATCTTGATGTGATAGATATGAAGCCTGATTTTAATGAAGAAGGAGAAAATAAATTTAAGCATGGAGATATTGAATTTAATAACATTACTTTCAAATATCCAAAAGGAGAAAAGGCTGTGCTTCATGATTTATCATTTAAAATAAAAGAAGGATCTAAAGTCGCCTTTGTGGGATATTCTGGAAGTGGAAAGACTACTATTATTCAACTGCTCCTTCGCGCTTATGATTACAATAATGGAGAAATAAAAATAGACAATATAAATATAAAGGACATGAGTGCAAATAGTCTGAGGGAAAATATTGGCTATGTAGAGCAACAAGTAGATCTTTTTGATGATACTATTAAAAATAATATTTTGTTTGGGGTAAAAGATATAAATAAAATTAAATTAGAATTTGAAAATCAAAAACATACCAGAACTAAAAAGATCTCAAAAATATCTGAAGAAGAAATAGAAAATGTTTTAGAAAAAGTAGCTGAAAAATCTAGAATAGATCAATTTTATCACAGACTAGGAGAGCAAAAATTTGAAACATTGATTGGAGAAAGAGGTGTGAAGCTTTCAGGTGGAGAAAGGCAAAGAGTAGGTATTGCAAGAGCACTAATAAAAAATCCAGCAATACTTATTTTTGATGAAGCGACTTCAGCATTAGATGCAGAAAATGAAAAATTTATTAAAGAAGCTATCGATGAAGCGTCTGTAGGAAGGACTACTATAATAGTAGCTCATCGCCTATCTACCGTGCGTGATGTAGACGAGATATTTATGATGAGTCATGGGAAAATAATAGCAAGTGGAAATCATAAAGAATTATTAATTTCTTCAAAAGAATATAGAGATTTAGTAGAAGCGCAGATGCAATAAAATTATTTAAAACAAAAACAAGCTTTATATAAAGCTTGTTTTTGTTTTTTGTGACCCTATGGGGAATCGAACCCCAATTTGATCCGTGAAAGGGATCTGTCCTAACCGTTAGACGATAGGGCCATAATTTGGCTTCCTATTTGCAAAAGCATATAGGAAGCCATTTAAAGCTTATAAATTAATTAACTAACCATAAGCAACTAACCAAAGCTCTAAATTACAAATATTTTAACACAAAATACAGATTTTTCAAAATCTGTAAAGCTTTATAGATTAGACATCTATTCTTCATCTACTAGATCTCTTAAAATCTTTTCAGACACCTCTTTTATCGCCTCTTCTTTTTCTTCATTTTTAGTTATTATTTCTTGTCGCTCAAGCTCTAGATGAGATATTCTTTCTGAATTATGAATACCTCTTTTTATTTCTTTTATTTCTTCTAAAATATTTTTATCTTCACTCAATTCTTTTTTAATTTCTTCTTTTATTTCTATTTTTTCTACTCTTGTTTTTTGTGCATTCATTGCGTTTGCAATAGCATCTTTTAATGAAGTATGATTTTCTTTTAATTCTATTTTTTTATTAGATTCCTCTTCTCTAATTTTAGAAATATCCACATCTTTTATATCTTGCTCTTTTCTATTTGAATGTCTTGATCTTGTGTGTGAAGACTTAAATTCTTTATCATTATAAGTATTATTATTTTCAAGATTAGTAAAAGACTTATCAGAATCTTCTGTATATTTTTTATTAGTTGTCTCTTTAACTTCTGACTTTGTATCATTTATTTCTCTTGCAAATTTTTTGAGATGGTCAAAATTGTCATTACTATTTTTAGTATAATTATTACTATTATGATTATTTTTGAAATTATTATCAGAATTATAATTAGAGCTTGGCTTAGAGCTATAATTGGAATTATTATAATTTGGTCTATTACTTTTCCAGTCTTTTTGAGTATCAGAATTTTGCTCTAATTTACTTTCATGCTTTATTTCATACCAAGCTTTAATATCATCTTCTACTTCACTCGCCTTTTTACTATAAGTATCTCTAGAATGCTTTATTATCTCTTCTGAAAACGAAATATTTGGTTTTTCAATTGGAGATAGACCTTTCGCAGAAAATGGCTTTGAACCTATATTATCTATCATTAAACGAAGATACATCTGATATGCAGAAAGATTTACTATAGCATCAGCTGTAAATACAGGTGCAAATTCTTTTTCAAATAACTCAGCATCTGTCGCTCCTACTCTAAATGTGATCATAGTGCCCACATTTCCAAATATTGCAGCTTTTACATCATCTGTCATTTGTTCTACATATTGATGAGCTACAGTGAGAGCAAGTTGATATTTTCTAGCCTCAGAAAGAATATCTGCAAAACTATCATTTGCAAAACTTTGAAATTCATCTACATAAAAATAAAATGGAGGAAGTTTTTCAAGCTCATATGGACCGATATCAGCACGACTCATTGCTGCGAGATAAATCTTTGTAATCAAAAGTGAGCCAATCAAATTTGCATTCCCTTCTCCCATCTTTCCTTTTGAAAGATTCATAATGAGGATCTTTTTATTATCCATAATATCGCGTATATCAAAACTAGTTCTTTTTTGCCCAACGATATTTCTTATAAGTGGATTTGAAGTAAATTGACCAATTTTATTTTGTATTGCTGGAGCTGCTTCTTGTTGATATTTTTCTCCTGCTTTTGCAAATTCTTCAAGCCAAAAAGATCTGATAGATGGATCTTTTACATTTTCTATCATTTTTTTTCTATATTCTTTATCACTTAACATTCTATTTATACCTATAAGTGTCTCGTCATCATTTTCAAGAAGTGCAAGAATAATATTATTTAAAATATATTGCATTCTGTCTGAAAATTTGTCTTCTCCAAAGACTTTTTTGAATGCTGCCATTAATCCATTTGCTACTAGATGTCTTTTTGATATATCTACCTTTTCAAGCACATTTAAGCCTATTGGATTTTCTGTATCAAATGGTGCAAAATATATCACATCCTTTTTTCTATGCTCTGGTACAAAATCTAAAAGCTTTTCAGCTGTTCCTCCATGTGGATCTAGAAAAGCTATACCTTCACCATTTTGAATATCTTGAATGGCCATATTTTCAAGCACAGTAGATTTACCCATTCCACTTTTACCTATTATGTATGTATGCTTTGTCCTATCTTTTGCTTTTATGCCAAACTTGATCATCTTGTTACGATAATCAACATTGCCAATGTAAGTTATTCTATTTGGATCATTTATTTTGTCTTCCATAGTTAATATTCTAAATAAATTATAACATTAAAATAAAATTTAAAATTAATTTTGATTTATTCTTTTTTCTTGTATCTCTTTTTCTAAATTAAAAATCTCTGGATTATTTTCAAATTCCATTAACATATTTCCAGCATGATACGCACCTAGATGATAAGGCATTATCACATAATTTGCTCCTGCTTCATAAAGAGTTTTACTTTTTATCTCATCATGAGCTATCACTATGATTACTCCTTTTTTATTTTTCTTTTTATAATTTTCTACAAGATAAAGATTTGTTTTAAAATTTGGAATAGTAGAAATAATCATTTTACTTAATAAAATATTATTTTCTTCCAAAAATCCAAGATCTTCTGCGTCTCCATATATTGCTGGTGCACCAGATTCTATCGCCCTTTCTATATATTTTGGATTTATATCTATCACTAAATATTTGTATTCTAATTTTTTAAAGACATCTACAAACTCATGTCCTATTCTATCAAATCCAAATACAACTGCATCTAGATCTTTTGCTTCATCTTTTATGATTTTAAAATTATTTTTTCTAATCTCTAATCTCTTAAATAAATTTCTAACATTAAAATATATATCTTCAAGATATGTCATAAAGTATGCAGAGATAGATATGGTAATCATGGCGACTATAGTGATTATAGATACTACATTTTTGTCTACATATCCTTGAGCAGCTACTAATCCTAACATGATAAGAGAAAATTCTGACACTTGAGTCAAAGACACTGCCACATAAAAGCTTGTCCTTGTCCTATGTCCAAACAAATTTAAAATAAAGAAAATAATCATTAGTTTTACGACTACTACAAATATACTAAAAATTATTATAGGAAGAATAAGGTTCTGAGAATTTTCCACCACCAATTCCGCTCCAAGAAAGACAAAAAATATAGCAATAAAAAAATCCTGAATAGGCTTTAATCTAGAAGATATCTCTTTTGCAAAATTAGAAGATGCTAAAGCAACTCCAGCAAACAAAGCTCCTATTTCAAGAGAAAATCCAAATCCATAAAATATATATGCCATCAAAAATCCAGATCCTAGTCCAAATAAAAGCAAAGTCTCTTGAGAAGAAGCAAATAATGCTACAGACTTTTTGAGTACAAAATTACGAAGAAGCATGTAAATTATTATAAGAATAATAATCTTAACTATGAAAGTCACTATGATCATACTCTCACCTCCCATAGCTACTACTGGAGTATCTTTTCTAAAAATAGAAAGTACAATAAGAATAACCGCTGACAAAATATCTTGTAAAAGAAGTATTCCTACAGATATTTTTCCATGCAATTTATCTATTTGTCCTTTATCTGAAAGAATTTTTAATACAATTATTGTAGAAGATAAAGCTAAAGCAAGGCCTATAAAAACAGAAGTCAAAAAAGAAAAATGTAAAATATAAAAAGAAAGTAAAAATCCAAACATAGAAGAAAATACCACTTGCAACAATCCACCCAAAATAGAATCACGACCAACTTCTTTCATTGTATTTGGATCAAGATTAAGTCCTATAGTAAAGAGGAGAATTATTATACCTAGTTTTGAAAAAAGCTCTATACCAGAAGATGCTGTTATTATATTAAAGACATATGGACCAGCGATAATCCCAGAAATAATATAACCAATAACAAGTGGCTGTTTTATATAATGAATAAAAATAGAAACTACGCTAACAATTAAAATAATAAGAGTTAATTCTTGAAAACCTTGCATAAAATTAATAATATTATAGCATGATAAAAATAATCACTTATTGATTAAAGTGATTATTTTTCTATTTTTAAAATAATTTTTAAATTATTTTAAATCCAATTTTATTCCTAATTCTTTCAAATGTTTTTCACTTGTTGGTGCTGGAGTTTGAATCAATAGATCTTTTCCTTCACCTGTCTTTGGGAAAGCCATCACTTCACGAATATTTGGCTCATTGACTAAAATCATAATAAGTCTATCAAATCCCCAAGCTATACCTCCATGATTTGGAGTACCACTTCTAAATGCACGAAGCATATGTCCAAAATTTTTCTCTATTTTTTCTTCACTATGTCCTAATATTTCTAAAACTTTTTTAAGATCTTCTGATTTGTGATTACGAATAGATCCTCCACCAAGCTCAAAACCATTCATTATGATGTCATATTGCTGAGCCACTATATCTCCAATATTTTTCTTTTCATAAAGATTTTGCATATACTCTTCTTTTGGACGAGAAAATGGATTGTGAGTAAATGTCCATTCACCTTCTGCTTCTGGATCATCACTATTACTTGTCTTTTCAAAAAAAGGAAAATCTACAACCCACCCAAAAGCTATAAGATTTGGATCATTTTTATCTTCACGCAAATCTGGTCTATCATTTCCATACTTTTCTATTGCTTCTTTGTAAGTGATGATAGGAAATGGGATTTGTTGAATCTTTTTTTCTGGAAATAAATTTGTAATTAATTTAATTAAAATTTCTTCATTTATTTTTCTAATTTCTTCTTCATTTGTAAAACTTAACTCTATATCAAGCTGAGTAAATTCTGGCTGTCTATCACCTCTCGTATCTTCATCACGCATACATTTCGCAAATTGAAAATATCTCTCCATTCCACCACTCATAAGAAGTTGTTTATATTGTTGAGGAGATTGAGGTAAAGCGTAAAAATTTCCATTTGATAATCTACTTGGTACAATATATGACCTAGCGCCTTCTGGTGTTGGATTTGTGAGTATTGGAGTCTCCACTTCTACAAAATCTCTATTTAAAAATTCTTTACGCAAAAAATTTTGAACTTTACTTCTGAGTCTTAAATTATTTTGAATTCTTTCTCTTCTCATGTCTAGATATTTTTTCTCAAGTCTTATTTCTTCATTTATTTCTTTACCGTCTCCTGAAATATCAAAAGCTGGAGTCTCTGCTTCATTAAGAACTTTAATGTTTAAAACTTCCATTTCAAGCTCTCCATTTAATACTACTTCACCGGTCTTTTCATCTTTTTTAATATTTCTTTCTGGTCTAGCATTTATTTTTCCAGAAATTTCTACAACCCATTCTGAGCGTAGTTTTTCTGCAATTAATTTTGTATCTTCATTTACTCCAGGCAAAACTACAGCTTGTACTTTTCCTGAAAAATCACGAATATCCAAAAATATCAATTTTCCTTGATCACGTCTAACATCTACCCAGCCCATAATTGTAGCTTCCTCACCTATTTTTTCTTTTAGATTTTTAATTAAAGTTCTCATAAAATTCAGTATAATATTTATTTTTCAATTATAACAAATAAACAATTAAAGTCTAACTCTTATAATTTAAAGAAATTAATCTCCGTTAAAAAATAAAACTGCTATTGCTATTATTAAACAAAATATAAATATCATCATCATTAAATGATAAATTAGATACTAAAAACCACCATAAATATAGCCAACGCAGAAAATATATGCCAAAGAGTATGTGAAATATTAAATATTGTATTAAATTTATTCACATAAGCTATCTCGGATATGATCCAAAAAATTATACAAAAAGCCCCTAGAGATCCGAATATATAGTGTGAATATCCATAAGTAATTACAAGTTTGAATATATAAATAATAAAGCTTAGCGAAGCTACCCAATCAGCTAGTCTAAAAAATTTATTTTCTGGATGAGAATGATAAAAAATACTTGTAAGAAAAACTAGTATCAATAATCCAAATACTAATATATCTTTATCTTGTAAAACTAAAGCAGCTAAAATATAGACAAAAGAAGATACCAAAGCTGGTATATGATGTGAAAATTTTATTTTTAGTGCATCTACTATCGGCTCTTTCATCTAAATATTATACACTAAAAAAATTAAGAAAATCTGGAGATTACAAAAATAAATAACATACCGAGTATAGTTAAAAGAATTGTCTTGTATGAAGAATCTTTTTCATGAGCTTCTGGTAATATATCGCTCGCAGATATATAAAGTAAAAATCCAGCAAAAAATCCTAAATATAAAACTAAAAAATTACTAGAAATAGTGAAAAATAAAGTAGAAAGTACCCCAAGTACAGGAGCAAGTGCGTCAAAAACTAAAAATATCTTTGCTTTTAAGTTTGAATTCTTATTATTAAGAAGAAGATTTACAGTATTCATGCCGTCTGTAAAATCATGAGCAATTACTGCTATAGCTACTGCGAAACCAACAGTATTTGATACTTGAAATCCAAGACCAATCCCCACTCCATCCATAAATGAATGACCTATTAATGCGAGTGCTGAAGCAATGCCTACATTTGGATGCTTGTGCTCTTTGTATTCATCTTCATGATGATGATGAATGAGGATAGATTTTTCTAAAATATGAAAAAATAAAAATCCTAATGTCAAAGCAATCATGACAGAAGTAAAATTAAAATTATTTTCGCGTACAAGCTCGTATATCTCTGGAAAAATATCAAAAAACACTACTGCCAAAATTACACCTGCAGTAAAAGCCATTATCCTATGAAGCTTATCTTGATTTTTTATAGAAAAATAACCACCTATTAAAGTTGAAACAAAAGTCGCTATGGATAAAAATATTAAAGTCATATATATATTATAATTTAATAATTATATTTTGCGCAGTGAATGGGACTCGAACCCACGACCCCCGCCGTGACAGGGCGGTGCTCTAACCAGCTGAGCTACCACTGCATTATTTTAAATTTTTAGAACAAAAATATTTTAACATATTTTAAGTTTGTTTGCAAAAATCATATTTTAGTGGTATTATTTTAAGACCAAAACATAGCGGAATGGAGTAAAGGTAACTCGCAAGGCTCATAACCTTGAAACCTAGGTTCGAATCCTAGTTCCGCAACAAGAATAAAATAAAAAACAGTATTTTAAAATACTGTTTTTTGTTAATCTTGAAAAATAGACCCTTTAGTCTTTTGGAAAGAATAATAAAATCATACATGGATATTTTGTAAATATTCTTCTAAAAGATATATTCCCAGATAATACTTTTCCTTTCTTACTCTCCCTAAGAGATGGAGAAAATCTATCGTATTCAGGATCTTCTATTGGAAGTGGTCCTAAACTTAAAAAAGGAACTTTAAAATACAATTCTTCTCTTTTTTGGTCAAAAATTAAAAGTAATCCTTCAAATCCAAAAGTTTGAGCTTTTTGTTTCTTAATTAATTTTCTAAGCTCTCTTTCTGTTGTTTCTCTTGGCACTGTAAAAATTTTTACAGTGTAAGATTTACCAGGAATAAATTTTCCTTTAGATAACTCTTGAAGATTTTTAAAATTTTTTAAACCATAAATATAATCCTTACCTTCTTCTGCTTTATAATATTTTTTAAAATATGCTTCAGCGTAATTGGAGGTGTCGTGATCTTTAGGAATGGTTATGTCAAATTCTTTTTTCACAGAAAATCCAGTCTCATCATCAAAATCATAATTTACTTTACTAATTTTACATGATGATAAAAAATAAAAAGACAAAATAATAAAAAGAAACTTTTTCATAATAATAAATTTAAGTGTTAAGAAAAGCTTTATTTTTCAAGCTTTTGAAACTTAAAGCTTTTCTTAACAAGATTAAAAATATAAATTATGAAAACTGGTAATAGTATAACATACTATTATATATTTAGCAATAGCAAAAATTATACCTTTAGAAGGGCTATCAGTGTAATATTATAAATAATTATATTTTTACTTATTTTTATCTAATAATTCTTTCATGTGTGAAGCTATTGGTCCTCTTATTACATTTTTAAGATTAAAAAGATTTTCTAATTTTTTCAATCCTTCTACTGTATTTGATTTAAATTCTATAGTATAAAAATTTTCTAAATCATCCACCCTTTCAAGATCTATTTCATCTTCTCCTAAGCTATACTGCCAACCACTGCGATTAAATTCATATTCATACTTATATTGATCTAAAAGATTTTCACTAACAAATTTTAATGCCTCCTCCTCTGTTTCAAATCCTTTTTTTATTGGTGACACAGTGTCCACACCTATTTCTTTTTGTTCATGAATTTTAACAGCAACTAAAACATACGGATTGCCCCATATTTCTTTATAATGAGTTCTGACTCTTAAAAATTCATCGTCTAATTCTTTTTTTGGATTGTAAGAAGAATATATTCTATCAAGTAAAATATATTCACCCATAAAAATAGTATTGTTATCTTTTAAGATTTTTTCAATCTCTTTTATTTCTTTATCAGAGATAAATGATCTAGCTTCTATCATATTTTTGTGTCAGTAGGTGGGATCGAACCACCGACCTTAGCTTTATGAGTGCTATGCTCTAACCAACTGAGCTATACTGACTTGTTTCAAAATTATAGCAAATTTTTAATAAAAAATAAATAGCATTTTTAGT
>JAGOTK010000008.1 GCA_018061825.1 Minisyncoccota bacterium | reverse complement strand
GTGTCAGTAGGTGGGATCGAACCACCGACCTTAGCTTTATGAGTGCTATGCTCTAACCAACTGAGCTATACTGACTTGTTTCAAAATTATAGCAAATTTTTAATAAAAAATAAATAGCATTTTTAGTGCTATTTATTTTTCTTTTTCTAGTTTTATTTTTACCAATCTCTTGTATATTTAACTATAATTTTTTCTCTTATTTCTTCTTTAAATCCCTGACTTGAATAGGAGAAATTATTTTTTCTTTACGTACTTTTTTTATTTCAACTGAAAGATCTTTCTTTATTTCTTTTGTATCTTTATCTTTTTCTTCTAATAGATCTACTTCTACAATAGATTCATTATCTGATTTATTTTCCTTTCTATCTTCAAGCATTATTTTTGCGAGCTTATTTAAAAGATTTGTCTGAATAAATCTTTTAATTGGTCTTGCTCCATAATGTGTATCAAAAGAAGAATCAGCAATAAACTCTTTCGCTTTCTCTGAGATAATTAATTTTAAATTCTTTTCTTTTATTCTTTTTGATATCTCTTCTACTTGAATTTCAACTATTTTCTTTATTTCATCTTTCTTTAACAGATCAAATACTATCACTTCATCTAGTCTGTTTAAAAATTCTGGTTTAAAAAAATCTTTTAATGACGAAAGTACTTTTTCTTTTGTTTCTGTATAGTTGTATTCACCTTCACTCTTATTATTAAATCCAAAAGATTCCATTTTTTGGATATATTGAGAGCCTATATTACTTGTCATTATGATAATAGTATTTTTAAAATTTACAAATCTACCTTTACTATCACGAAGCCTTCCTTCATCAAGTACTTGTAGAAGTACATTAAATACCTCAGGATGTGCTTTTTCTACTTCATCAAATAAAATGACAGCATAAGGTCTATGACGAACTGCTTCTGTCAAATGTCCAGATTCTTCATAGCCAACATATCCAGGAGGAGAGCCAATCAATTTTGATACAGAATGTTTTTCCATATATTCACTCATGTCTACTTTGATTAAAGCTTTTTCATCATTAAACATAAATTCTGCTAAAGCTTTTGTGAGCTCTGTTTTACCAACTCCTGTTGGACCAAGAAGCATAAATGAGCCTATTGGTCTTTTTGGATCTCCTATACCAACCCTACTTCTACGCACAGCATCAGAAATTTTCTCTATAGCATCTTTTTGACCAATCACTCTTTTTGAAATTTCATCTTCCATTTTTACAAGTTTGTCTTGCTCTCCTTCGAGCATTCTTGAAAGTGGTATACCTGTCCATTTTGAGACTACTCCAGCTATATCTTCTTGTGAGATTTCTTCTCTGAGTACTCTTCTTATTTTTTGTATCTTTTTTAATTTTTCAAGTTTACTTTCAAGCTCTTTGTTTAATTTTGGAGTCTCTACATAACGAATCTCTGCTATCCTTGCAAGATCACCTACAGCTTCTTTTATTTCTCCTTCTTGTCTTAAGTCATTTAATTTTTTGCGAAGACTTTTTACTTCATCTAAGATATTTTTCTCATTCGCCCATCTTATCTCCAATTCTTTTACACTTTCTTTTATTTCTGTAATTTCTTTTTCAACTTCTTTTGTTCTTAAAATTAAATTTTGATCTTTTTTATTAAGAGTAGAGTCTTTTAACAAAGCTTCTTTTTCTATTTGAAGTCTTAAAATTTTTCTATGTGCCTCCTCGAGCTTTGGTGGTTTATTTTCTAAAGATATACGCATACTTGAAGCTGCCTCATCTATCAGATCTATAGCTTTATCAGGAAGAAATCTATTGGTGATATATCTCACAGACAAATTCACAGAAGACAAGAGCGCATCATCAGTGATACGCACACCATGAAATAATTCATATTTTTCTTTTAGTCCACGAAGTATTGCGAGAGTATCTTCTGAGCTTGGCTCTTCTACAAAGATAGTCTGAAATCTTCTAGCCAATGCTGGATCTTTTTCAATATACTTTTGATATTCATTTAATGTGGTAGCACCTATGACTTTTAATTCTCCTCTTGCAAGTGCTGGCTTTAAAATATTTGCAACATCATTTCCTCCTTCTGCAGCACCAGCTCCAACTATTGTATGTATCTCGTCAATAAACAATATTATTTTACCTTCACTCTTTTCTATCTCTTTCATTATCTGTTTTAATCTTTCTTCAAATTCTCCTCTAAATTTAGTGCCTGCTATAAGCATTCCAAGATCAAGAAGAACTATCTCTTTTTCTTTTAAAGATTCTGGTACATCATTCTTTGCTATTCTATTTGCAAGACCTTCTACTACTGCTGTTTTTCCAGTACCTGCTTCTCCTATTAGGATAGGATTATTTTTAGTCCTACGAGAAAGTATTTGCATTAGACGCATTATCTCATCATCTCTTCCTATCACTGGATCAAGTCTATCTTCTCTTGCCAAGCTTGTGAGATTACGAGTAAATTTTATAAGCCATTTATTTTTCTTTGGTGATGGTATATCTTCTATATTATTATTTTTATATTCTAAAACTAAAGATTTTACCAATTCTTTATCTATTTTAAATCTTGCTATCACATCACTTGTCTTTCCTTTTGTATTTAATAAAGCTAAAAATAATATTTCTATGCCAATAAATTCTTCATTTATGTCTTTTGCGATATTTATAGACATTTCCAAAGTCTGTGCAAGATCTGGAGTAAGATACATTTGATATGAAGAAGACAATGTCTCTACTTGAGGATTACCTTCAAGATTTTCTAAGACAATATCTAAAAGAAGGACGTAATCTACATTCATCTTTTCCAAAATTGGAATAATAATACTATCTTCTTGTAGAAGTATTGCTGCAAATAAGTGAAGTGGTGTCACTTGATTTTGATTTCTCTCAATCGCGATCTCGTGTGCTCTTCTTATCACTTCTTTTGCTTTAGTTGTAAAATTGTTAAATGCTGGAGGCATAATTTTTATCTTTTTATTTAATAATTAAAAAACTGTTTTTGAAAATGTTTCGCGAAGCGGGGCTCCATTTGAAAAAATATTTTTTTAATTTTATTTTTTTATTTCTCAAATCTATCTTCTATGACTTTCCAATCAACATTTTCTAAAAATGCGTTTATATAATCTATTTTCTTTGTTCCAAAGTCTAGTATAAATGCATGCTCTAGTAAATCCATACAGAAAAGTACTTTTGAATCAGCAAAGACTCCTGTGTCATGCTCTTCAAACCAAACTGTAAAAATATCATTTGTGTTTTCTTCTTTAAGTAATGCGACCCATCCTATCCCTCTTGCAGTACCAGTACTTTTTACCATTTCTAGAAAATTTTCAAAGCTTCCGTAAGTCTCATCTATCTTTTTTGCAAGTCCACTTTCAGTATTTATTTTATTTGGAGTCTTTGAGATAGATTCGAAATATATTTCGTGTAATTTCATTCCATTGTATTCCCAACTGATTCTTCTTCGTAATTCTGATGCTTCTATGCTTCCTTTTTCGACTGATCCAGATCTCAACTTTTCGAGAATACTATTAACATTTTTAACATATCCCTCATAAAGAGTAAAGTGAAGTTTTAAAGCATTATCTGAGAAACCTTTTAACCCTAATAAATTTTCATAATTTTTTACTGTATACATATATTTATAAAAGTATTTTATCATAAAAATCACTATTTGACATATTATAATTAAGTTGTTAACATACAAAAGTTAACGTCCTTTTTAAAAACCCTTTAAATATTTTAATTATGATATTCTTAGTTGCAAAACAAGACATAAAAGCACTAATCATTGTGTTTGGATTCTTAATTATATTTATTTTTTTAATTTATTTAACAAATAGACCTAAAAAAGAAAAACCACTAACTTTAGATTTTGGATTTCCTTTTGTCCACGATGAAACAATTTCCACAGAAGAAGATTTTCAAAATTTTGTAATTTGTTTAGGACAATATAATAATATAAATAAAAACAATATTATTGAATTTTATAGAGCAAATTATGAAAATTTGATTTTAATGTATTCTGTACCATTATGTCAATTCAAAAAAACAAAAATAATGGTTAATATAGAAAATGTTCCCTTGTGGGAAAAAGGGTTGGAAGAAAAATTTTAATTTCAAAAATGCTACACAATTTTGTGTAGCATTTTTCTTTATTGACACAAAGCTAATTTTTGATAGTATAAAGTCAGAACTCGAACATTCAACAATATTTTTCACAATAAAAATTAATAATCATGCTTGGTATTTTTAAAGAACTCACAGAAGTTATTTTTAATTGTACTATTTGTAAAAAAGATAAACGAGAATCTTTTGAAAGTATTCCGGATAATCTACCAGAAAAGATGATAGGCAAAACTAATACAGTAAAGTGTCCAGCTGGAGAAATTAGTATTTTTAAAAATATCTGTAAAGATTGTGATAAAAAACAAAGAGAATTAGAAAATCTAGAAAAAATTCTAATTAATGCTAAAAATAATAATAAAGATAAAAAATATTTAATAGAAGCGTTAAAAAAATATGACGTCTATGAAATTTTATTATTTTTAATTCAGAAAAAATAAAACATTTTTAGCATTAAAATTAAACAACTGATCACTCAGTTGTTTTTTATTTTTTAAATTTAAAATAAATTTCTTTTAATACTTTACTAAATCTTTCAAGATCAACTTCTTTTATACTTTCATCAATTGAAATACGAATAGTTTCTCTCGCGACTTTTTGTGAAAGAGCTTTATTCATTTTATTTTTACAAATATTAAATATCACATGACTATATTCATCACTCTTTGCAGAGCAGGCAGACCCAGCAGAGACAGCAAACCCTTTTTCATTTAATCTTAATACAAGCTCATCAGATGGAAAATCAGGAAGCCAGATAGATATATTACTTGGAAGTCTTTTAGCAACTCTCCCTTCTCTATTAATCCCCTTTTTTTCAATTTTCCATTCGTTTTCATTCCAGGATCCAATCAATTTTGATTCTGGTATATTTTTTAAAATATTTTTAAGTAAATCGTTTCTTTTAATTGCTACTTTTTCTAAAAATTTTTTATTTTTGATTTTATTCTGCGCTTCCTCTATTGCTGTAGCAAGTCCAAAAGCTTTTTCCAAATCTACTGTGCCAGAAAAAAGATTCCTCTCTTGTCCTCCACCAAAATAAAATGAAGATAGATTTATTTTTTCTTTTTTAAATAACAATCCTGAAGATTTTGGACCATAAATTTTTGAGCCATTAAGAGAAAGCAAATCAACTCCTAGCATATCTATGTATAAAGATAAATAATTTCCTGCTTGAGAAGCATCTGTATGGAAATATGGATAAGAAAAATTTTCTCTTTTATTTTTATTTTTCCAATCTTTTATTTTTTTACCAATAGTCTTTATATCTTGTATAGTTCCAATTTCATTATTTACATACATAATAGAAATTAAAATTGTATTTTCTTTTATTTCTTTTTCTATTTTATTTGGATCTAGTATTCCACTTTCATCAGATTCTATATAGCTCACTTCTATATCACCTCTTTTTTCTAAATATTTTATATTAGAAAGTACTGCGAGATGCTCTATATTTGAAGTGATTATATGAGGTTTTTTATTTTTAAAATTATTTTTAAAATAATCAACAACTCCAAATATAGCAGTAGCACAAGACAAAGTAGCATTCCCTGTAAAATATACCTCATGAGATTTACTACCTAAAATGCGAGCTATTTTTAATCTTGCTTCTTCTAATAATTTATTAGCATCCACTCCTTCTTTATATATATTATTTGGATTAAAGTTGAATTTCTTAATCTTATTCATTTCTATCATCACTTTATTACTAGAGATAGTCTGAGAAGCAAAATCAAGATACACTCTATTTGGTTTTTTATTATCTGCTGTATTTTTTAATAAAACTTTTTTAGTCATAAATATTAATAATATAATACTATAAATATTAAATACTGTAAACAGTCACACATAGTCACATTTTGATTGCTTAAAAATAAGAATATGCTAGTATGGACAAGTTAACGCTCATTCAAAACACAACTAAAAACCCAAAAAATGAAAAAGAATCTGTTTTTGTCGCCTTTTTTTCTCTTGTTTTCTGTAGTTTTATTTTCTCAAAATAGAGATACTATAAAAATAGAAAGACCAGACTATAAAATTTTAATAATTCCATTTAAAAACAAAAATTTAAAAAATTTAAATAAAATTGAAAATTCAACTAAATTTAAATATGGAAAGGCTTCTGATATTAATTTTATCAAGCACAACGTAGACTCTCTCAGGAAAGCTAAAACACTCTTGCCAGATATGCTTATTGGAGAAGTGTATAAAATTGATCACAAGTATCGTTTATTTAATTATATAACTTCCAATATTCTTAAAACAAGAAGAGATTCTGTAGACTGTTTTAAAAAAAGACTTTATGAATATTTCATATTAAGGGAATATTAAATAAAAAAAATCTCCTAGATCGTATCATATAAAAATGATGCGATTTTTTATTTATTTAACAACTTGACTATACTTTATATCTATGTTATTTTAATTAAAGTAAATCTATTCTTTAAATTAAAAATCCATTACAATGAAAAAAGTATTTATACTTTTTGTAGAAATAAAAAAAAATAAAATAAAGCGAAACAAAAAAAGTGATTTTTTAAATTCAAAATTGACTAAAATAATCCCAGATCTTGAGATTGAATTGTATGATAAATTTAAAAATTTAAATTATACAATAAGAGAGTTATTGAATTTTAAAAAAGCGGAAATTATGCTTTTACTTCGAAAAGTGCGACATTTAAAAAATTTATACACTTTCTTAAATGAATATGTAAAAAATAAAGATCTAAATATAGATCTTAAAAAATATCCCCTTTTCAAAGACCATAAAGATAAATAAAAAATGTTTTAAAAATAGCGTAAAAATAGACGCTATTTTATTTTGCATAAAAAATCAATATAGACTCTTTGTAAATTTTATGATATTATTAAACGAATAAATAGAGCTTAAAAATAAAATTCTTTTTAGTGTTTTTATTTATCTCTTTTTTAACACTTATGTCTCAAGACAAAAATACAAAAAACAATTTTAAAGAAAGACAGCCTGTAGTCGCTGTGATGGGTCATGTTGATCATGGAAAAAGCTCTTTACTTGACGCTATTCGTAATACAAATATTGTAGATGGAGAAGTTGGAGGTATAACTCAACATGTGAGTGCCTATGAGATTTCTCATGAATTAAAAGATAAAAAAATAACTAAAAAAATAACTTTTCTAGACACTCCTGGACATGAAGCTTTTGGATCCATGAGAGAGAGTGGAGCTATTATTGCTGATATAGCTATACTTATAGTGTCAGCAGAAGATGGCGTGATGCCACAGACTGTAGAAGCTCACAAAATAATAACAGAAAAAAATATTCCTTTTATTGTAGCCATAAGTAAAGTAGATAAGCCAAATGCGAATATTCAAAAAACTAAAAATTCTCTTATAGAAAAAGGTATATACATTGAAGGAATGGGAGGAGATATATCTTGTGTAGAGATAGACTCAAAGACTAAAAAAGGTCTAAATGATCTTTTAGAGACAATATTATTGATATCTGAAATGACAGATTTAAAATATGATGAATCTAAAACAGCGGAAGGATTTATACTTGAATCACTACTTGATGGAAAAAGAGGAATATCCTCTACTCTTATTATAAAAGATGGAGTCATGCCAAAAAGTGGATCAGTCTTGGCCGGCTTATCTCTTTCCCCTATTCGTATAATAGAAGATTTTTCTGGTAAACCTTTATCTATGGCTATAGCTGGTCAAGTAGTAAAAGTGACTGGATTTGATTCTGTTCCTGAGATAAATAGTGCCTTTATTTCAAGTGATGATAAAAAAGAAATTGAAAGATTGCAAGAAGAAAGAAAAAATGCATCTATTAAAAATGTCCTTGATCCAAAAGTGTACAGAAATGCAAAACTTGTTATACCTGTCATATTAAAAGCTGATACAGTAGGTACTATCACAGCAGTAGAGCGTGAAATAAAGAAAATAGAATATAATGAAAAAAGTGACGCAGATACAGGAATAAAAGTTAAAATCGTAGGTGGAGGAATTGGAAATATTACAGAAGGAGATATTCTAGCAAGCTCTCATGATGAAAATGTTTTAATAATTGGATTTAATGTAAAAATTGAAAACAATGCAAAATATGAAGCTGAAAGACTTGATATCAAACCTATAACTTTTGATATTATTTACAAACTTGGAGAATGGTTTAGAGCTAGAGTAGAAGAAAGACTACCTCATGAAGATATCGAAAAGATTTTAGGTAAATTAAAAGTATTAAAAACTTTTTCTACTTCAAAAGATAAGCATGTACTTGGAGGAAGAGTGCTTGAAGGTAGTATAAAAAATGGAGCAAAAGTAAAAATTTACAGAAGAGACTTTGAAATTGGAATTGGAAAAGTTGTAGAACTTCAAAGCATGAAAATAAAAACAAATGAGGTGCTAGAAGGAAATGAATGTGGAATAATGATTGAAAGTAAAATAGAGATAATCCCAGGTGATCTTATAGAAGCCATAGAAATAGAAAAAAGAAAAATAATGTAAATTTATGTATCACGAAATAGACAACCCAGATTTTGCTGGACAAACTGAAAGACAAATAAAGATAGGCTTAACATTGCGAAATATAGCTCAAGATTTTTTCCAAAAAGAATCTTCCGGGGTATCTCTTATCACTGTGACAAAAGCAGATATTTCTAGAGATCTAAAAAATGCGGATATTTATATTACTGTATTTCCAAAAAATAAAGAAGACCATGCGTTATCTTTTGCAAAAAGAATGAGAACAGATCTTCGTACAGTCATAAAAAAGAAATTACAGATAAGAACAATACCTGTAGTAGAAATAAAAATAGACGAAGGAGAGCTTGCAAGACAAATGATGGATGAAATCATAAGAAAAACAAAATAAAAAAATACTTTTAAAATCTTTGTGTAAAAAAACAAAGATTATTTTTTTATATATGATACAATTTTAATATAATAAAATATAAAAATATGCTTTTTACTTCAACTTTACTTGCTCAGATTTTGAGTTTACCATTTTTAGTGATTGGATTATCAATGTTTTTTGATAAAAAAAATAATATAAAAGCAATCGATGAGATAACAAAAGATCCAGGACAGCTCTGGATTGCTGGATTTTTATTTTTAATGACAGGTACTTTGATCCTTGCTTTTACAAATCTATATGGAGGATTATTAAATATATTCTTATCAATATTAGGTATACTTTCCTTTGTAAAAGGTACTATCATGATAATAATCCCTCACAAGCTTGGTAAAGTTTATAGGAGCGTGATAGAAAGCGAATACACAATATTTTTAATTGGCATAATGTGTATACTTATTAGTGTATTTATGTTTATGAAAGGGTTTTAAGAATTAAAATAATAATTTAAAATAAATCTTAAACAAAAAAGTCTGATAAAAATTATCAGACTTTTTTGTTTTGGTGCCCAGGAGAGGACTTGAACCTCCAAGGATTTCTCCACTAGTTCCTAAGACTAGCGCGTATACCAATTCCGCCACCTGGGCAAAAAATAATCTAGTGAGCTGTTACGCACTCTTTAAATCACGGACTGCTTCCAAGCCGAGATCCTAGGTTATAATATCTCTGTAGGCAAAGCCCCATTGATATATAAATCATATCAAAAAAATTAATATTCTCAAAATCCAAAAAATAGAGATTTTTCTATCTTTTTAAAAACAAAATTTTATGTTATTATGGTAAAAATAAAAGCCCTTGTAGCTCAGTTGGTAGAGCAGCTGCCTCTTAAGCAGACGGTCGCAGGTTCGAATCCTGCCGGGGGCACCAGAATACATGAAAATAATTATACAGAAAGCGAAAGTAGAAAACTCTAAAGAAATTAGAGAGCTTGAAAAAAAGATTTGGAAAGAAGAATGTACAAATCAATATGATATGCCTATGTTTATAAGATTTGGATATGTTTTTATTGCTAAAGACAATTTGAAAATAATAGGAGCTGTAACAAGTTTTAAAACTAATAAAAATGAAGTGTATGTTTCTGATTTATTTGTAGATTCAAAATATAGGAAACTTGGAATTGGTCAAAAATTAAAAGAAAGACTTCTTAAAGAAGTAAAAGGTATGAATGTTATTTCATTTTTAGATCCAAAAAATACAGCAACAATAAATCTACATAAAAAAATAGGATCAAAAATAGTATCTAAAATAAAGAACGCTTATGGTTTAAAAGAAAAGTCTTTAGAAACTGGAGATAGACTTTTAGTTAGGACAAAAAATTAAAACAAATTCCCCTTCATCCTTTTTCTTATTTCTAAATAATCCGGAATAGCTTTTGCCACAAGATCCCAAAATCTTTTAGAATGATTCATTTCTTTTAAATGACATAATTCATGCACTACTACATAGTCAGACATCTCTTTTGGGATTAATGCTAATTTATAATTAAAATTTAAATTCCCTTTTCGAGAGCAACTACCCCATCTTGTCTTTTGATTTTTGATAGTTATATTATTCCAAGAAAAATTATAAATATTATTAAAATAATTCAATCTCTCTTTTGCTAATTTTAAAGCTTTATCTTTATTTTCTAAATATTCTCTTTTGGTATTTTTGATATTAGAAATATTTATACTTTTATTTTTCTTAACTAATTCTACTTTTTCAAAGACCCAATCTGATTTTGATATCAAAAATTTTTCCACAATATCAAGATTCACTCTTTTTGGTTTTGTGACTATCACTGCCCCTTCACGATTAATTGTAATCCTGACTCTTTTTGCTCTTGCACTTTCTTTTAATAAATAATCTAAATTTTTATTTTTTATTAAAATGGTACTCAAGATATCATTCATAATATGGATTTATTATTTAAAATATAAAAAGAAAAATATTAAGAAATTATTTTCTTTATAAATCCTTGTATAAATTTCTCGTCTTTTGTCCTAAATCCAGAAGCGTTGAAATGCCCTCCACCGCCATATTTTTTACAAAGCTTTGAAAGATCCACTTTGTCTTTTCCTCTCAAGCTAAAGCGTAATTCCCCATCACTGAATCTGTAAATCATTGCAAAGTCTACTATTTTCTCATCACACAATCTATTTCCTATTTCGCTACTTAAAGTAGTAGAGTTTAAAGCATACACTTTATAACCTTCCCATTCTATGACTTTTGCATATTCTATTTGAGAATCTATTTGTCTTGATTTTATTTTCTGAAGTAAAAAACCTGTCTCTTTTATTTGATTAAATTTATCTTTATCTTCAATATCTTTTTCCAGCTTTAAAAAATCTCTAAAATCAAAATCTTGAGTATGTATATAATTCAAAAGCTCTTGTTCAAATTTTTGACTACCCCAAGTATATGTATCTCCTGCTGATATATATCTTATAAGCTTTGACACTTCTTTTTTAGGGAAAAAATATTCAGAAGCTAAATATGCTCCAGATACACCATCTTTGAAAATAGAGTTTGCTAAAGATTCTACAATGTCTTTTGTGCCAATATGATGATCTATAACTACAAGATTTTTAGCAATTTTTTCTACTTTTTTAATTTCTTCTTCTCCTAAACAAAAATCAATAAAATAAACTTCTTTATCTTTTAAATCAGAAATTTTTATTTTTTCACCTTTTAAAATATCTTTCCCATCTTCATTATGTGAAAGAGGTATATATTCTGCTTTATCCTTAAAATTTTTCCAAGCTACAAATGAAGAAGCAAATCCATCGAGACAATTTTTGTGATAAAAGATTATTATATTTTTAGAAATTTGTGTCATATAAATTTATAGATTTGATTAAAAAATTATAGCACAAAAGAGATTTTTGTGTTAAAATGCAAAGTAATTTTATGGCAAAAGAAAATATATACTCAAACGCAGATACTGAAAAAAATATAGCAGCTACATGGGGAGAAAGTGTACTTTCCTTTCAAGATTTAACTTTTTATTATCATGAAAGTAAACCTATATTAAAAGAGGCTACTTCAAATATAAGAAGAGGTCAAAAACTCACTTTAATGGGACCAAATGGAGCTGGAAAATCAACATTATTTTCACTCATTGTAAAAGAACAAGAAATAATAGAGGGAAAAATAATAGTAGGAAATGATTTAAAAGTTTGTCTTGCAAAGCAATTTATACCTCATGAAAAATGGGAAAAAACTGTAAGAGAATTTTTAGAAGAAGCATTTGATGAGAAAGTATATGATATAGATAGAAAAGCAGAAGAGACTTTTGCTATTATTAATCTTCATCCCATACACAAGACAAAAGATATAAAAACAAAAAAAGATGAAGCGATGCATTTGCTAGATAAAAAAATAAAAGAATTATCTGGAGGACAAAAAGGAAAGCTTCTTATAGCTCAAGCTCTAATAGCAAAGCCTGATATTCTTTTACTTGATGAACCTACAAATAATCTTGACAAAGAAGCAGTCAAAATGCTGACACAATTTATGAAAGATTACACTGGTACTGTTATTGTAATTTCCCATGATGAAAACTTTTTAAATTCTTTTACTCATGGAATCTTGTACATAAATACTCAAAATAATAAACTTGAACAATATGTTGGAAATTATTTTAAAGCTGTGGAAGAAATCAAAAGACAAATAGAAAGAGAAAAAAGAGAAAATGCACAAAAAGAGAAGAAAATACAAGAAAGCAAGGATAAAGTAAACTTTTTTGCACATAAAGGAGGAAAAATGCGTAAGCTTGCAGCAAAGCTTAAAGATGAATATGAAGATATGGAAGACAATATGACTGATGAGAGAAAAGAAGATAGAACTATAAGAAACTTTAATATAGAAATAAACGAAGAAGAAGAAGAAAAAATGGGTGGAATAATTATAGAAATGGATAAAGTAAACATTTTAGATAATGGAGAATCAAAAGATGTAAATATTAAAAAAATAGAATTAAGAAAAGGAGACAAGCTTCAAATAGTTGGACCAAATGGAATTGGTAAAACTACCTTACTTGAAAGAATTGCAAACAAAAAAGCAATCGGTGTAAAAATAAAAGAAGCTATAAATATAGGCTACTATAGACAGGATTTTACAACCCTCGATTTCAATAATTCATCTTATCAAGAATTATCAAAAGTATTTAAACGCCTTGATGATCATAATTTAAGAAGTACGGCAGCTGGATTTCTTTTAAGCGGAAAAGAATTGTCATCAAAAGTTGGACATCTCTCAGAAGGTCAAAAAGGGCTTTTAATGTTTTGTTATTTGACTATGCTTGAGCCTGGAATATTAATTTTAGATGAACCTACAAATCATATAAACTTTAGACATATCCCTGTTATAGCTGAAGCTATAAAGAATTATAAAGGTGTAGTGATAATAGTCTCCCACGTCAATGATTTTGTCAGAAAAATTGGAGTAAATCAGATACTTGATTTGAGTAAAACTAATTAGGTGTAAATATAAATCTGTGTTATTATATTTTTAAGTAAGTTCGCTCTCATTTATCTCAATAAGATTATTTAAAAAATAAACTAAGTGTGGATGTAGGAAAAGTTGTGCTTACGAATTATAAAAGTAATTATAATTCTAAATAAAAATAAATATTGTTTAGGATAAAAATAAATGCAAGAAAATAAATTATACGTAGGAGGAATCCCTTACACTTCTACAAATGAAGATTTAAAAAGTCTTTTTAGTAAAGCAGGAGGAGTAAAAGATGCTTCAATTATCATGGATAAGATGACAAACAGATCAAAAGGGTTTGGATTCGTAGAAATGGTAGACAAAGAAGGAGCAGAAAAAGCTATCTCAATGTTTAACGAACAAGAATTTATGGGAAGAAATCTAACTGTTAACTTCGCTCGTCCAATGGAAAAGAGAGAGGATCGCCCAAGAAGAAATTTCTAATCTTATAGATTAAATAAAAACTCCACATTTATGTGGAGTTTTTATTTGTCCCAATTTCTTTTAATCAATGCGGCTTTTGCAGCATCTGTCTCTGCTTCTTGTTTACTTTTACCTTCACCTTCTGCTATTTTTTCTTCTCCAAAATAAATAGCTATGATAAATTTTTTGTTATGATCTGGACCAGATTCAGATACGACTTTATAATTTGGAGTTATACTCAAAATATCTTGAGATTTTTCTTGAACAGTAGATTTTGGATCTTTATATTTTCCTTCTTTTATTATTTCGTCTGTATGTACAAGTAAAGTCTTTTCTATAAAATTTCTAGCGAAATCATATCCCTTGTCTAAAAAGATAGCACCTATAAAAGCTTCATAAGTATCTGCTAAAATAGACACTCTCGCTTTTCCAAAATCTTTACTTTCCCCTTTTGATAAAAAAAGATAATCATTAAATCCTAGATTTTTACCCACTTCTCCTATAGACTTAGTATTTACAAGTGCAGCTCTGTATGTAGTCAGATCACCTTCTGCTAGATCTTTAAATTTATTATAAAGAAAATTGGTAGTAGCAAGCTCAAGTACAGCATCTCCTAAAAATTCTAATCTCTCATTATGACCAAGCTTGGATTTAACACTTTCATTTATATATGATCTATGTATAAAAGCTTGAATCAAAAGATTTTTATTTATAAAAGAAACATCAAGATCTTTTTCAAGCTTTACAAAATCTCTATCCTTTTCTTCATTATTTATTGCTTTTTTATAATTTGTATCATTTATTTTCATAAATCTCATTTATCTTTTCAAGACCAATAGCTATTATTGGCTTTATATCATCATACAGTGTAAGATCTTCAATCTGATCCAATGAAAACCACTTTGCTTCAAGCAGTCCTGTATTTTCTTTTTCTAAAATAAGTGGCTCATGCTTTGCTTCACTCAAAAAATAAGAAACATGTTTTTTGACTTTTTCTGATTTTACTTTTACATTTTCATTGTCTGTTTTTGGACTAGAATTTGCTATGTAAGTATTTTCTTTTAGTTTATCTTTTATAACTACATTTATACCAATTTCTTCTTTTATCTTTCTTACAGCTCCTATCATTATATCTTCTTCTGGAAGAAGTTTTCCTTTTGGAAGTGTCCAATGTTTAAATATGTCTTTTATAAAAGCTAAAAATACTTTTCCATCGTGTACTGAGTAAACTAATCCTCCAGCAAGATTTATAGTCTCTAAATTATTTTTTTTTTGACTCATTTCTTCTTTACGAGGCTCTCCCATCTCTTTATATATAGATCCAAGCACACCGTTTACAAATTTATGAGAATTGTTACTACTGTAATTTTTAGCAAGCTCTATAGCTTCGTCTATAGCTACTTTTGGTGGAACATTTTCACTATTAAAAAGTAGCTCAGCTAAGCCGATTCTTAAAATGTTTCTATCCATTGCGTTTATCTTTTCAAGTGGCCACTCAGGAGCAGCACGAGCTATAATGTCGTCTAAAGTAGAGACTCTTTCTTCTATTGTACTAAGTAAATCCAAAATAAAACCATCGTCTTTTTCTCCAGAAAATTCTTCTGCTTGTCTTTCGATAATCTTTTCTAAACCTTCTTTATTTAAACTTAAGTTGTTATTTACATCAAGCTCAAACAATATTTGAAGAGCTATACCTCTTGCTAAATGTCTATTTATACTCATATTTTTATTTTACTATTTAAAGTATAACATAAAATAAAAACCCTTATTTTTAAATAAGGGTTTTTATTTTATAAATATTAAACTTTTTTTGCTTTTACCTTTTTTACTAGTCTACCTTTATACATTCCACAAGCACTACACGCGATATGCGTATTAGCCATAGCACCACAACTTGGACAAGCTTGAAGCTTTGTCTCTTTTAAAGCGTGATGACTTCTTCTATTTCCTGTATGACCTCTTGTATGTCTCATTCTTACTACCATAAATTTAATTTATATTATTTCCCCAATAATAACATTTTTGTCTAGCTTTTGCAAATAATAAAACGCCATACAATTGTATGGCGTAAATAAAGTAAAATAATCTTTTTAATTACTAACAGAAAAAGATATCTCAGAATAAGCATTAGGTATAATTGAGCCTCTATCAGAGCTTATTGATGAACATTTAATCCATACAACCCGTGGCTCTGATATGTAAAGATTGGTCCTATGAATCATAATATTGATCATCTGACTAGACTCGTTTATCCTCAATGTCTGATTGATAGTGATAGAGATATAATCTGCTGCAATAATTTTAATCCAATTTGAAGAATTATTTGATTTGTAATAAACATAATCTATAACTCCATCATAATTTGTAAAATTAAGATTAAATCCGTAAACGGTTCTAAATTCTTGTGTTGGATTATATACAGCATATGATCCAACAATAGCATTTGAATTTTTAGCAACATATCCAATATTAATATTTGGAGATATGTTTACTTCTAAATCCTTAACTATCAAATCACTTTCAACTGATTTCTTACAAGAGCTAAAAGTAAAAAGAAAAAAGAGTGACAAAGAACTAAAAAATAATTTTTTCATGACTAGAGTTTTATTTTTGATTTAATTTTGTTTTCAATTACTATTATAAGTATAACACACTAAAAGATACTGTCAAGATAAAAGAAAACCCCTATTTTATATTAGAGGTTTAATAAATTAAAAGATATTTAATTTATTTTTACTTTAGCTTTAGCTTTGGCTTTCATTGTAATTTTCTATTCTTTTTTTACTTCTTTTTCATTTTCATAATACACGTCCTCGTATAAGTTGAATACAAAAGACACAAATAAAGAAATAAAAAATACAGCGAAATCAGAATGATTTTCTAAATAATTTAAAAGTAAATCAAATCTTATAATATAAGTCACAAGAGAAAGTTTTATGTATATAAATATCATAAAAATAAACATTCTCTGATAAGCATTACATTTAGATCTGATACTTTTAGAATGATTATAAAAAATTATCCATAAAGCTGATAAATAAAGAGTTGTCATAAAGATCACTCTTGAATAGCTTATAGATTTATAGTCATAATAAATACTGGAAATATTTGGATACAATCTATGTATAAAAAATCTTGCCAGAACCATCAAAGCTAAAACAATAGTAAAAAGAGCATTTTTTTTCATGATAAAAAATTTACTTGGTTATTCAATTTATTTTCAAATACTAAAATAAAATATAACACCTTAGAAGATATTGTCAACGGTTATAAATTTTAGCTTTTATGGTAACTTTATATTATTAACATGTAATAAAGTATTCAATTTATTTGGATTAAAACTTTAAAAAATATGCAAACAAATACACTACAAGAAAATCTGATTACTGACGAGATTGTAAATCAAGAAAAAGCTGAGAACTCTGAAAAAAAAGAAATCCCCTTTATTCATTTGCGTACACACTCTCATTATTCTCTACTCAAATCCTTACCTCAAATAAAACATCTTGTAAACAAAGCCAAAGAACTTAAAATGCCAAGTCTTGCTTTGACCGACTATAATAATATGTATGGAGCTATAGAATTTTATAAAGCCTGTAAAGATAAAGACATAAAACCAATAATAGGTGCAGAAATAGACTATAGATCAAAAAATAATCCAAAGAAAAAATATAAATTAGTATTTTTAGTAAAAAATAAAACAGGATACAAGTCTTTAATGAAAATAGTATCTCTTGCAAATCTAAAAGATAGACTAGATCCTTATTTGAATTTTGAAATGATAAAAGAAAATCTAGACAAAGACTCTGGACTAGTTGTGCTTTCAGGATCACAAGATGGAGAAATATCAGACATGCTCGTGAAAGAAAATTTTGATAAAGCAAAACTATATGTAGAAAGCTTTACTGATATTTTAGGAGAAGGAAATTTTTATTTAGAATTATCTCCACAAGAAAATTTTGACTATGCAAAAGAAATAAAAGAAAATACTGTAAGATTTGTAAAAGAAATCTTAAAAAATGAAAAACTTTTAATAGCAACTCAAAATCCTCATTATTTAAATGATGAAGATAAGGCTGCACATAGAGTCTTGTTTAACATACATGGTCAAGAAGATGACAACACTCTTTATCAAAATAAATTTTCTCGTGCAGATTATTCTTTTATAGACACAAAAGCAGCAAAAGAAATCTTTTCAAAAATAGGAGAAGAAGCTTATTCTTTGGAGAATTTAAATATAGATATCATTAAAAACACATTTGATTTATCTGAAAAATTAGAATGTGAAATAGATCTTGGTAAATGGTATTTTCCAAATATCGCAAAAGATTTTGAAGAAGATTTAAAAAATGGTCAAACAATAGATGATGTGTTAAAAAAATTAGCAATTGAAGGAATAGAAAGAAGAAAAATCACAGAAGAAAGAAAAAAAGATGTAATAGAAAGACTAGATTATGAACTTGAAATTATAAAAGCAAAAGGCTATGCTCCTTATTTTCTTGTGGTGTATGATTTACTTAAATATGCTGATGATAATGGGATACTTACAAATATTAGAGGATCTGTCGCAGGAAGTATGACGACTTATCTTTTAAGAATTACAAAGTGTGATCCTCTTATATATCAAATTCCTTTTGAAAGATTTTTAAATCCTGAAAGACCTAGTGCTCCAGATATAGACATGGATTATGCTGATGATAGGAGAGATCAAATGATAGATTATGTTCGTAATAAATATGGTGAAAAAAATGTAGCTCAGATTGGTACATTTGGAACAATGCTTGCAAGAGGTGCTGTAAAAGATGTAGCTAGAGCAATGAAGTATCCATATTCGCTTGGTGACAGGATATCCAAAATGATACCTATGCCTAAGCAAGGATTTCCTATTTTTATTGACGCAGCTATAGAAGAAATAGAAGAATTAAAAAATATGTACAACACAGACAGAGAAGTACAGACTATATTAGACATGGCAAAAAAAGTAGAAGGTCTTATTCGCCACATTGGTGTACATGCTGCTGGCGTAGTTATAGCTCCAGAAGAAATAACAAAATACTCCCCTATTCAATACGATCCTAAAGGTGAAGGTAAAATAATCACTCAATACGATATGCATTCAGTAGATGAAAATAATGCAGGACTTTTAAAATTTGATTTTCTAGGAATTAGAAATCTCACTATATTAAAAACAGCTCTTAATATTGTAAAAGAAAGATATGGTGTAGACATGGACATAGAAGAAATAGATCTAGAAGATAAAAAAACTTTTGAAGTACTTTCAAAAGGAGAAACTATGGGATTGTTTCAATTAAATGGATCCGGAATGACAAAATTTCTAAAAGATCTCAAACCAACAACTATCTATGATATCAATGCTATGGTTGCTCTTTATCGTCCAGGACCTATAAGTAATATACCTGTGTATATTGAAAGAAAACAAAACCCAAAATTAGTATCTTATTTATACAATGATATAAACCTAAAAGAAATATTAGAAAAAACTTTCGGTGTGCTTGTGTATCAAGATGACCTTCTTCTCATGTCTATTAAAATAGCTGGATACACTTGGGGTGAGGCAGATAAATTTCGTAAAGCTGTTGGTAAAAAAATCCCAGAAGAAATGCAAAAGCAAAAAGATAAATTTATTAACGGGTGTATAAGTCATTCAAATTGGCCTATAAAAAAAGCAGAAGAATTGTGGCATTGGATAGAGCCTTTTGCTGCATATGGATTCAATAAAGCACACTCTGCATCATATGGAAGAGTTGCTTATCAGACAGCTTTTATGAAAGCAAATTACCCTATTGCTTTCATGACAGCTATTTTGACAGAAGAATCTGGAGATATAGATAAAATTTCAGAAATAGTCTCAGAATGTAAAAGAATGAAAATAGAAATACTACCTCCAAATATAAATTATTCTATGGGAGGATTTTCTATTACCAAAAATGAAAAAGATGAAAAATATAAAGAATCTATACGTTTTGGTCTTTATACAATTAAAAATCTAGGAGGAAATATAGCAGACGCTATAATCTTAGAAAGAGAAAAAAATGAAAAATATAAAAGTCTAGAAGATTTTATAAATAGAATCACTCATAAAGATTTAAATAAAAAATCTCTCGAGGCCTTGATATGCTGTGGAGCGATGGATGAATTTGGAGAGAGAAAGCAACTTTTATTTAATTTAGATAGCTTACTTGATTATCACAAGACACATATAAAAGATAACAAATCCCAAAACAATATTTTTGACATGTTTGAAGACAACACTTCATCATTTACATTAAAAAAATGTGAGGAGGCAACTCAAAATGAAAAATTAAATTGGGAAAAGGATTTAATAGGATGCTATATCTCAGGATCACCTCTTGATAAATGGAAAGAAAAATTAGAAATCAGGCCTGTTAATATCAAAAATATTTTAGACGAAGCAAATAAAGAAGTAGCAGAAAAGACAAATATAAAATTGCCAGGACTTATAGAAAGAATAAAAGTAACGAAAACAAAAAATGGAGAACAGATGGCTCTTGTAAAAATATCAGATCTTTCGAGTCAATTTGAAGTTGCAGTATTTCCAAAAGTTTACAAAAATCTAAAAAGTAAATTAATACTTAATACCCCCCTATTATTTGTAGGTAAAATAGCAAGTAAAAATGGAGAGAAAACAATGATTATAGACAGTATAGAGGAAATGAAGTAGAAATTGACAATATTTAAATATTAATATATTATAAAAAAGTTAACAAAGTTCTTAATTAAAATCTCAAGACATGAAATCATCATGGTTCATTATGAAGTTATGGCAAACCGGAAATATCGATGAACATAAAATATCGAAAATATAAGGACAGGAAAAAAAGGGTTATAAGACCAAAGGATTAGCTAAAAAGGATATGATAAATCTAAGAAAAAAAGAAATTTGGGATTTACAAAATGGAAAAAACCAGATTACAATAATGGAGTTATGGTCAAATTCCTAATTTACTGTCTTTAAACTAGACAAACTACTGACAAATCAACAAGTCAGTAGTTTTTTATTGCAAAAATAAAATAAACCAAGTGTTGCAAAAAAATTTTATTTTGATATAATGTATTTATCATGAATTGGCTATCAACAATAATCGCTATTATCTCCGTTTTACTAATAATTCTAGTACTCCTACAAAAAACAAATACAGATGGAGCTGGACTTGGTGGTGGAGATTCACTTGGAATTAGTAATAAAAAAAGAGGGTTAGAAAAAACCTTATTTAAATTTACTATAATAGTAGCTATTATTTTTGTATTGATTAATTTTATAGCTTTATTTGTAAAATAAGTTTTATTAAGGATTTGGTAAACTTAAAAAGTTTTAAAAACTAAATTCTGGTTACTTATTTTTACTTATTAATTTTTTAATAATAAAAAAATGGAAACTGACAATTTGACAGTAAATAATACAAAGAAAAAGAATCTAAGTTTAAAAAAGAAATTAAATATTATTTTTTCTACCTACCATTTGACTTATAAGTCTTTACATTTAAAAACAATTATATATTTTTGGATCTTTTTTGTAATGGCTCTAACATTTTTAATATTAGGAATAAATTCTTTAAGTACTAAATTTTTAATAACAATACCTACATATGGAGGTACTTGGAATGAAGGTATAATCGGAACCCCTAGATATATAAATCCTGTTTTAGCAAATAGTTTAGCAGATAAAGATTTGACTAGTCTTGTGTATTCTGGACTATTCAAAAAAAATAAAGATGGATATATTGTAAATGATCTAGCTAGTGATATAGAAGAAAGTGAGGATCATATGACTTTTACTGTAAAAATAAATGATAAGGCAAAATTTCAAGATGGTAAAAAAATAACTGCTGATGATATTATATTTACAGTGTTAAAAATAGAAGATAAAGACATAAACAGCCCCCTAGCAATAAATTTTGAAGGTATAGATGTAGAAAAAATAGATGATACAACAATAGTATTTCACCTTAAAAAGCCATATATTTATTTTAAAGAAAGCTTAACTTTTGGAATTTTACCTAAGCATATATGGAGCAATCTATCTAATGATGAATTTTCTTTATCTATAAATAATATTAACCCTATAGGAAGTGGACCATACAAAGTATTAAAAGTCGTAAAAAACTCTAATAACATTCCTACAAAATATAGTCTTATTCAAAATGAAAATTATATTTCTGGTAGACCTTATATAAACAATATAAATATATTTATATATCAAAATAATAATGATTTATTAGCTTCTTTAAATTCTGGAAATATAGACGGTACAAATTATTTAAATCAGAATTACTTTAATAAAATATTAAATAAAAATAAAGAAATAATTTCTAGTTCACTTTCAAATCTATATTCGATATCTTTTAATCCATCCAAAAATCCTAATTTGATAAATTTAGATACTAGATCAGCTCTTAATCTTTCTATAAATAAACAAGAAATAATAAATACTGTATTCTCAGGCTACTCTAGAAAAATAGATTTTATTTTTTCTAATGATCAGGAAGCATATAATTATGCTTCAGATCTAGAAGTTGCTAAAAAACTTTTAATAAAAAGATCATCTTCTACAAATAAAAATAAAATCACAGAGACTTTAGATCCAAACATGGAGCTAAGTCTGACCACAGTGGATATAGATGACCTTAAAAAGGTAGCAAATGAGATTGCTAAATACTGGGAAAGCCTAGGTGTGAAAGTGACTATCAAAGTATATAGTCTTTCAGATATTGGAGATATAATAAAAAAAAGAGATTTTGAAGCTCTATTATTTGGATCAATAATAAATTATGATACAGATCTTTATGCATATTGGCATTCTACTCAAAGAATTTATCCAGGTCTAAATATTACAGGCTATACAAGTAAAAATTTAGATAAAAATCTAGAAACCTTAAAAAATAGTCTCAATATAGATTCTAGGAATAAAGCATTTGACGCTATAAATAAAGAATTAAATGAAGAACTACAGTCCATACCTCTATATTCGAATAATTCAAATTATATAATAAATAAAAAAGAAATAAATATAAAAGAATATATACCGCTGACAATGTTGAATGAAAATGAAAGATTTATAAATATTGAAGATTGGTACATTTATAAAGAAAAAGTTTGGAAAGTAAGCTACAAAAAGAATTTAATAGAAAAATTACAAAACATTATACATTAATAAATAAAATAAAATTATGAACGAAAATAACAACAGAACTCAAAATAATAACAATACAAGAAATAAAGAAAAGCCATCAAGTAGAAGTAGCTATGCTAGTATGAGCTCCAAAAGATCAAATAGTAGACCACCTATAAGAGCTAAGAAAAACTCAGGACCAAAATTTGAGACAAAAATTTCTGAAACTACTGAGATAGCACATATCCCCTCTTTAGCTGAAGATTCTATAAGAATAATAAATCTAGGAGGTGTAGAAGAAATTGGTAGAAATATGAGCTGTATCGAATACAAAGATTCAATTGTTGTAATAGACTGTGGATTTCAATTTTCTGAAAGTACAACACCTGGTATAGAATGTATTCTTCCAAACACAAGATATTTAGAAGAAAATAAGCATAAAATAAAAGGAATGCTTATTACTCATGGACATCTAGATCACATTGGTGCTATACCTTACATTCTTCCAAGAATTGGAAATCCTGAAATCTATTGTAGAAATTTTACTAGTCTTATGATAAAAAAGAGACATGAAGAATTTCCACATTTAGACCCCTTAAATATAAAATTAGTGGAGACAAATTCTGAATTAGAGTTGGGAGATTTTAAAATAAAATTCTTTGCTGTTTCTCATGCTATTCCAGATTCAATGGGATTAATAATAGAGACTCCTTTTGGAGACATTGTACATACTGGAGATCTTAGACTTGATCATGATAACGGTATTCCTACAGAAGGAGAAATAAATAATTATAAGACTTTTGAAAATAGAAATATTCTTTGTCTTTTGACAGACTCTACAAACTGTGAAAATCCAGGATTTTCTATTTCTGACAGAGTTGTCTTTGAAAATATCAACAAAATAATAAAAGATACTCCTGGGAGATTGTTTATTGCCACCTTCTCTACACAAGTAGAAAGAATGATGGCAATTATAAAAATGATAGAAAATTGTGGAAAGAAGATAGTTGTAGAAGGTAGAAGTATAAAAACAAATATAGAATTAGTACAAACTGCTGAATTGATGAAAATTCCAAAAGAGCTTTTGGTACCTATCGAAGATGTTGACCAATATCCTGATAATAAAATAGTAGTGTTAGCTACAGGTGGACAAGGAGAAGAATTTGCTGTCTTAAGTCGCATGGCAAATGGAGTGCATAAATATTTGAAAGCTAATAAAAATACTACTATTCTCATGTCTTCATCTATTGTTCCAGGAAATGAAAGATCTGTACAAATGCTAAAAGATAAATTGTCTAGAAAAGGAGCACATATTATTCACTACAAGACTTCTGACGTTCACTCTTCAGGCCATGCAAATCATGACGAATTAATATGGATACATAAAAAAATTCATCCTAAATTCTTTATTCCTGTGCACGGATATCACTACATGCTTAGAGTACATGCTGATATAGAGAGAGAGCTCGGAATGCCAGAAGAAAATATTATTATCCCCGACAATGGAATGATTATAGAAATTCAAAATAAAGGACAAAAAATTGTCTCTTTAAGAGAGTTTGCGCCAAATGAAATGATAATAGTCGATGGTATGAGTGTTGGAAAAATACAAGATGTAGTTATGCGTGATAGACAATCCTTAGCAGAAGATGGAATGTTTGTGATAATTGGAGTAGTAGATAATCATACTAAAAAATTGAAAAAATCTCCTGATCTTATATCAAGAGGTTTTGTATATTTAAAAGAATCTCAAGATTTGCTTTATCAGACAAGGACTCTTTCTAAAAAGATTATAGAAGATGAAATAGAAAAAAATGTAAATATAGGCATGGATGATATAAAAAATCACTTAAGTGAAGCTGTATCTAAATTCTTATTACAAAAAACTGCAAAAAGACCAGTCATAATACCTGTCATCATAATGGTATAATAGTTTTTAAATATGAATGAAGACTATAAAAAGAAACTATTAACTATAGTATATGTAGCTACTACATTTTATGCTATGCATAATTTTATTATATATTTTGTATTTTCAAATTATCTAAGCCAATACTTTAGCAAATTCGAACTTAGTCTAGTATATACATTAGCAGCTTTTACGTCTGTATTGATTTCTAATTTTTTTGGCGACTTATTAAAAAAATTTACAAATTACAAGACTTTGATGTTTGTGCTTATAACTCAAACCATAATAACTCTGACCTTGGTATTTTCAAGTTCTATAAACTTATATTTTCTAGCCGCCTTTTCTATTATGCATATAATTTTTAGTACTCTGATATGGGTATCTATAAATGTATTTGTGGGAGAATTCTCAGATCATGAAAATATAGGATCAATAAGAGGTACCGTATTAACCTTATACAATCTTCAAGCTATAATAGCACCATTTGTGGCAGCTCAATTTTTTGAAATTATAGGATATCCTGGAATATTCATACTGAGCACTGTGAGTCTTTTACCTCTCATATATTTGACTAAAAAATTCTTCTCTCATGTTAAAGAACCGAAATATAAGCATGTAGATTTATTTAGTAGCTTTAGATTAGTCTGGAAAAATAAAGACATAAGAGGTGTGGTAGCTTCAAGCTTTGCTTTAAATTCTTTTTACGCGACCATTAATATTTACCTTGTTCTTTATTTAACAAAAACATTAGGTATACCAACCCTTCTTTATATAGGAATAATCACACCTATATCTGTTATACCTTTTATTCTTATACCTTATAAATTAGGAAAATATTCTGACGAGATTTTTGGTGAAAAAAAAGCAATGATTTTTGGAATATTACTTATGAGTTTGACTTTATTGTCTATCGCTATTTTTAAAATTACAACTACAAATATAATGATATGGGCTATGATTTTATTTATAGCTAGACTTGGAGCAACTATAGCTGAGACAGAAAATTATGCTTATTTTTATAAAAAGATAGATGCTAGAAATGCTGGACTTGTGGCATTATTTCAAAATATGGTAAATATAGGCTTTTTATTTATATCTTTACTTGGAGCTATACTTATAGGCTTACTTGATATGAAAATATATTATTTATTCCTAATAACAGGAATAATTGGTATAATTTCTATATTTATTATAATAAAAATTCGTGATACTGAGAGAAAGAAAAAAATGATAGAAGAAATAAATAATAATGTGTCTAATTCACTAAAAAAAGAAGAAGAAGAAAAAGAAATGAAAGCTGAAAGAGAATGGAAAGAAAGTATAAATTAAAACAAATATGAAAATAAAAGCAGAACTTAAAAAGTACACACAAAAAGAAATCTCTGTCGGTATAAGACTTAATAAATTTTTAAGTGATTTTGGAGTACTTAGTAGAAGAGAAGCGGATAAATTAATAGAAAGTAAAAAAATACATATAAATAATAAAATAGCAATATTGGGAACAAAAGTAAAAGACGGAGATTCTATTTTTATAAATGAAAAATTAAAATTAAATAAATATTTTATATATAATAAAAAAAGAGGAGAAGATACAGAATTTAAAATTGTAGATAATGTAAGATATGATTCTGTTGGAAGACTTGATAAAGAAAGTGAAGGACTTTTGATATATAGTAATGACTACAGAATAGTAGAAGAGCTTTTAAATCCTAAAAATGAATTTGAGAGAGAATATCATGTCTCTGTAAGAGAAAATACTAGCCCTAGAGTGAAAATAATACTAGAACGTGGTATAAGTACTAGAGAAGCAGAATATGCACCAGCAAAAAAAGTAACTATTGATAATGAAAACAAAAATAGTATTAAAATAATCTTAACAGAAGGTAAAAAACATGAAATAAGAAGAATGCTAAATGCTTTAAATCTTACAATTCTTTCTTTAAAAAGAGTTAGATTTTTATTTTTAAAATTAGATAATTTAAAATCTGGACAAATGAGAGAGCTAAAAAAATCAGAGACAGAAAAACTTTTAGCTGAGTTAAAAATAAATTAAAATAAAAAAGAGTTGCATAATCGCAACTCTTTTTAAATAATTTTAACTTTAATTTAAACAAAAATCTACATAAATCTTAGAATATGTGGAATTAAAATATCTTTGTTCTTCAAAATTTAAATCTTGAAAATCTTCAATAGAAATCAAATCCCCTTTTTTAATTTTAAAATTATTTAGCGTTTTTAAATCTCTTGTAGCTTTATAATTAACTAAATTTCCCTTTAAAAAAATTTCTAAAATCATTTTACATTATTTTATAGATTAAAAAAACATACATAATAAAGATACACTTTATTCTTAAAAGTGTCAACTTTAATAGATCAATTCACTTTCTTCTATTTTTTCTATTCTATCTATTATAAATCTACCCATGTCTATGCCTGAATTTCTTAAAATAAAATCAAAACGAGAATCATCAAATAAATTTGGATTTGTGTGTAATTCTATAATTTTTATATCATATTTATCGCCCTTTTTTTTGATACATAAATCCAATAACACATGATGCTCTATAGAAAGAGATGTGTGTATGTCTTTTAGAATTTCTTTTAATTTTTTCTTTAAAGTAATATCAATATGAATCATACTTCTCTTATGATGATCATGCTCTATAAGGTATTTATTTTTCAAAACTTTTCCTTGTACTATCCTTGATGACTCTAAAGTGTGTACTGTTTCTACAGGTATAGAAGTGTATAAATCTTCTCCTCTATAATTAGGAATTGCTACCAAAGATACATAACTACCGTCTAAATATTCTTCCACAATAGCTTCTCCACCTTTAGATAAGATATCTTTTATTTTTTTATATGTTTCAAGAAAAGAATAAGTCAAAATACTTTTTGAATTTGAATTGCTATTTCCATCTTTTACAATTAAAGGTGTATGCATTTTACTCCAAAGTAACTTAAGATTATTTTCTAGATTCTTAGTATCTCTAAAAACTACATATTTTGGAGTATTAAATCCTAACTGATCTAAAATTCTGCGTATATTTATTCTACTTAGTATTTTATTAAAATCATTTTCAAGAATCTGCTTTACATTTAGCTTTTTAGCCAACTTGTGATGATCGGCTGTATAATCTTTTACAAGATCAATATAATAATCTACATTAGAAAATACTTTATGTGGATCAGAAGGCACTCCTTTTTCAAACCAATTTCCTTCTGAGTCAATAGAAACGTCTACTGCTTTTACATCCTCCGGATGTTGAGATAAAGACAATATTATATTAGCTCCATTTTTCATAGATCTATGATAATCTTCTTTTCCTCCACGTAAAACGGCTACTGTTTTTTTCTTATTTTCTTTAAGCATCTTAATTGTAATTATAACATGAGTAAAATCTATCTTTGTTTTTATTTTTGAATTAAAATAAATTTTTAAAGCCCAAATTCTTGTTTTGTATTTTTTGTAGGTGCAATATCGAAAACTTCTTCAATTTTTAAAATTAAAATCCCTTTGACTACTCTATCTGGCAAAGTTTGCTTTACAAATTCAACCATGTCAGAAAAAAGCTCGCCTTGTTTTTCATGTCTTGCTTTGCATTTAATCTGATATCCAAAAAGCCCTTTCCATGCTACAAGAGACACATTTTCATTTTGCAAAATATTTGCTACCGTTTTTTCCATAAAATAATCCACTAAGACAATCTCTTCTCCAACTATATTGATAGTAGATATTGGTACCACGTTTATAGAATTATTTCCAAAAGTGGCTATTGCTTTTGATTCTGCTATAAGTAAAAATTCTTTTAAATGGTTTTCCATAAATTTATTTATGCTTCACAAGAAAGACAAAGACTATCATCTGCGGCTTTTGTTATTTTGTATTCTGGCTTTTTATCTTGAGACTTACTATTAAGATCTTGAAGTTTTTTTCTATTAAATTGTTGAGCAGCATTCAAACTATGCTGATAATATAAAGTCTTTACTCCAAGCTCCCAAGCCTTTATATAAAGACTATTTATATCTTTTGTAGTCATAGAAGGATCTATCATAAGATTAAGAGATTGTCCTTGATCAATAAATTTTTGTCTATCCGCCGCTTGTTCTATTATTATTTTTTGATCTATTTCTGGAAAAGTTTTAAATATTGATTTTTCTTCTACTGAAAGAAAATCTAAATGAGTCACAGATCCGTCATTTTCTAAAACAGACTTCCATATCTCATCATTATTTTGTCCTTTTTCTTCTAAGAGCTTTTCTAGATATTTATTCCTAAAAGTAATTTTTATTTTTTCAAGATCTTTTACAAAACAATTTGAAAATGAAGGTTCTATACCTTGAGATACTTGACCTAAAATAAATGATGAAGAAGTAGTGGGAGCAATAGCAAGTAGAGTAGCATTTCTCCTTCCATAGCCTTTTAATATTTCTGGCTCTCCATATAATGTTGCTAAATCTTTAGACGCTAAATATGCTTTCTCATTTATAAATTTAAATATTTCTATATTAAGATCTTTTGCCTTTTCACTTTCAAAGGATATCATTTTACTTTGTAAAAGAGAGTGCCACCCTAAGACTCCTAGACCTAAAGCTCTATTTTCTTTTGCAAAATTATATGCTCTCTCCATAAATAAGAATGCTTGTCTATCTCTCTCATTACCATTATCTCTTTTACTTTCAAGCTTTATAATAAAATCTTCTATTACAGCATCTAGAAATGCGACCATTGTCTCTATAGCATCTGTATTTTTTATCTCATCATAATGAAGAAGATTTATAGAAGATAAACAACAAACAAATGACCATTTCTCATTACTTGGTAAAAGTATCTCACTACAAAGATTACTTGCATGGATTTTTATTTTTTTATCCTTGTATACATCTACAGTATTATTGTTAACAGTGTCAGAAAAAAGAATATACGGATAACCTATCTGACTTCTCCTTTGAAGAACCTTTGCCCAAATCTCTCTTTTTGGAGCGTCTCCTGCTATCATATCTTTAAACCAAGCATCGCCGACTGTCACAGCATATGTAGATTCTTGTATCTTGTCTCCTTCTGTACCTATATTTAAAAATTCTTCTATGTCTGGATGCTCTATTGGTAAATAGAGTGCTACATGACCTCTTCTTGCTGAGCCTTGAGAAATTATATTTGTGACAGTATCAAACATTTGCATAAAATGTACTGAGCCAGAAGAAAAACCATTATTTTTTATTTTTGCTCCACGTGGGCGTATCTCTCCAAAATAAGCAGATGTCCCTCCACCAAGCTTTGTCATCTCCCCTATCTCTCCAAGAGTAAATAGTATCTGGCCCATATCATCACCAACATAAGATCCAAAGCAGCTTATAGGTAAACCTCTGTCGAGCCCAAAATTGAGCCATACAGGAGTAGATAAAGAGTAATATCCTTTTGACATATAGTCATAAAATTTCTCTGCAAAGCCTTCTTTTTTTAATACCTTTTCTGCATATTCTGCAATGTCTTTTATTCTAGATTCAGGATTAGTACCTGGAAGCAAGTAATCTTTTGTTAAAAATTTTCTACTATAATCATTGAGCCAATACATATATTTAATTAATTTTTAATTTTATTTTTAATAAATTGATAAGAAATACTTTTTAAAATAAATCATCTCCGGTAATACTCTGACT